>DATEOS010000109.1:0-12531 GCA_035273815.1 Candidatus Limnocylindria bacterium | reverse complement strand
GAGGACAGCAGCCTCGGGGCGAGGAAGGCGTAGCGCGAAAGGTCCACGCGGTAGCCAGTACCCAGCATCACGTGATCCAGGTCCCTGGCAGTCCCATCGTCGAGCTGCAGCCGAACATGTCCGTTCGACCGAGAGGCGGATGCCACGGAGCGCTGGGTGTGGATTGGCACCGATTCCAATCGCGGTTTGAGCCAGTTGGCCCCGGCCGGCCGGACGGAGCGCGGGTCCCACGTGTCCTGCCAGCGGCGGGGCAGGCGTCGGAAAAGGCCGGGCCGGGCAACGAGCTGGCTCAGCCCTGCCGGCCCAACGTCCGGCGGCGCATAGAGCAGCGGCCCGATGGGCCACCGGTGCCGCGTGGCTCCCGCGTGCAGCCAGCGCACGAACGGCGCCCGCACCAGCAGCTCGGCGTCGGCACCCGCTTCGTGCAGCAGCGCCGCCGATTCCAGCGCGCTCTGCCCGGCGCCCACGACCATCACCCGCTGACCGGCAAACCGCCCGAGGTCACGATGCTCCGAGCTGTGCGAGACGAGATCGCTTGGCAGCTCCCGGAACGGTTCGGGCACGCGCGGGAACGCCGCGATCCCGGCCGCGACGACGAGCCGGCGAGCGACGACTTCGCTGCCGTCGTCCAGCGTCAATCGAAAGGACCCGGCGTGAGACTCCACCCGAGCGACCTGTCGTTGATCGACCTCCGGCACGGCCTGGGCCTGGAACCAGCGCCCGTAGGCGACGAACTGATCGAGCGGAACTGGGGCCTCAAATTGGCCGCCGCTTTCGGCCTTGTACGCATCCAGGGTCAGCTCCCCCCGCGGGTCGGAGAGGTTGGATGCGACCCACGGCGACCGAAGGAACATGCCCACCGGCATGTGGGAGTACCAGAAGGACATCGGCTGGCCGAAGATGCGCAGGCTCGCGCCAGGCCGGGCTGCAAGGATATGCGCAGCGGTGGACAGGCCGTAAGGCCCGGCTCCGATGATCGCTACGTCGAGGGTTTCGGTGGACATCGACTGACCAGTGCGCCCGGCCAGCATGGGCGGATCGTGTTCGGCTGCCTCCGGCGAATCATGCGCCCCCGGCCGGAAGATGAGGCAACGGCGCAAACGTAGCCAGCGGTCCCATGCCTGCCTAGTACTCGGGTACCGGCCCAGGGGCGGTCCGCTGCGGTCTGGTGCGCTCTGCTAGCGGGGAATGCGTTGCGTCACGTCACCGTCTGCCGTCATCCCGGCGTGGTGGCCGTTGTGTTGGTGAAGCGCAAAGCGGCCCCTAGTTTTCGACGGCGACGCCGTTCCAGAAGGCCACATAGCCCTGGACGTGCCTGGCCTCATCCCTGGTGGTCGCGTAGTACCAGGCCGCGTCCCGGTTGGTCTGGCCGTCGACGACCACGTCGTAGTAGCTGGCCGTTCCCTTCCAGCCACAGACGGTGTGGCTGTCGGAGGGCTGGAAGAACTCGTCCTTGATCGCATCAGGCGGGAAGTAGACGTTGCCCTCCACGATCTCAACCGCCTCCGCCGGCGCTTCCGCCAGCAGGGTGCCGTTCCAGGTTGCGCGTGCCATGGTGCCGGAGCTCTCCGTGTCGTTGCGATACCGTGGAAATGGTACGCCGGGGCGTTACGCGCCGGCGGTCGGCGCCCGGACACTGCCCGTGTCGGTTGTGTGCCGGTGCCGCGCCGGATCGCTGGCAGTGATCGACCGGGGCCACACAAGGTCGAGCGCCCCGGCCGTCACATGCCTCGGATGATCGCTGCTAGACGGCCACCGCCTCGCGCTGGGGCTCGAACTCGACATCGATCAGGTCGCCGGCCAGGTACTGGTCGTAGGCCCCCATGTCGAAGAAGCCGTGGCCGGAGAGATTGAAGACGATCACCCGATCCTCGCCGTCCTGCCGTGCGGCAACGGCCTCATCGATCGCCGCGCGGATGGCATGCGACGCCTCCGGCGCCGGGATGAAGCCCTCGGTCCGGGCGAACTGCACCGCCGCCTCGAAGCACGGGTTCTGGGCATAGGCTCGCGCTTCCAGGAAGCCGAGCTCGTACAAGTGGCTGACCAGCGGCGCCATGCCGTGGTAGCGCAGACCACCGGCGTGGATCGGGGCCGGCCGGAACTGGTGCCCAAGGGTGTGCATCTTGACCATGGGCGCCATCCCGACCGTGTCGCCGAAGTCGTAGCGGTACTCGCCCTGCGTCAGGCTGGGACAGGATGCCGGCTCGACCGCCAGGAAGCGGGTCCGCGACGAGCCGTCCAAGCGCTCACGCAGCAGGGGGAAGGCGATGCCGGCGAAGTTCGAGCCGCCCCCGGCACAGCCGATCACCACGTCGGCGGTCTCCCCCGCCATCTCCAGCTGCTTGGCCACCTCCTGGCCGATCACGGTCTGGTGCAGCAGCACGTGGTTCAACACGCTGCCCAGCGAGTACTTGGTGTCCTCGTTGGTGGCCGCCACCTCCAGCGCCTCGCTGATGGCGATGCCCAGCGAGCCGGTGGAGTCGGGCTCCTCGGCCAGGATGGCCCGCCCGGCGTTCGTCTCCTTCGATGGCGACGGGGTCACGCTGGCGCCCATGGTCTGGATGAAGCTGCGCCGGTACGGCTTCTGCTCGTAGCTGACCTTGACCATGAAGACCTTGGTCTCCAGGCCGAAGAGCGCGCCGGCGAATGAGAGCGCGCTCCCCCACTGCCCCGCCCCCGTCTCGGTGACGAGGCGGCGGACGCCCTCTTCGCGGTTGTAGAAGGCCTGCGCGATGGCCGTGTTCGGCTTGTGTGAGCCTGCCGGCGAGCCGCCCTCGTACTTGTAGTAGATCCGTGCCGGCGTATTCAGCGACCGCTCCAGGCCCAGGGCCCGGACCAGCGGCGAGGGCCGGTAGATGCGATACGCGTCGCGCACCGGCTCCGGGATGGGGATGAGTCGCTCGGCGCTGACTTCCTGCTTGATCAGCTCCATCGGGAAGAGCGGCGCCAGGTCCGCGGGACCGATGGGCTCCCTGGTACCCGGATGGAGCGGCGGTGGCAGCGGCTCCGGCAGGTCCGCCGCGATGTTGTAGTAGTGCGTCGGCAGCTCCTGCTCCGGGAGCAGGTACCGGCGCGTGGTCGCCTGGGACATCGGTGGCCTCCTTGGACCGGATCGGTCCGTAAGAACAACGCGACCCCGTCATCCTGAAAGGACGAGGGGGTCTTCTCGTGGTGCCACCTTTGTTCCCCGGTGTTCTCTGCCGGGCTCATTCGACCACGGCTCGCGCGGTGCGGGCGATGGCCTCGGCTTTGGTATCGGTGCCTCTCCGCCGGCGGCTACTAGTGGACCGATGCGTCCGCGTTCGCCTTCGGGGCTCCCGGGTCCATTCCCTGCTGGCTCAACCGCCGGGGTCACACTCTTCCCAGCTCCCTGTCGGCTCGCCGACGCAGGTACTCGTCCCGATCGTCGCCGTCTTCAGATGTGCCGCGGACGGTACGACCTGGCGCGGGCAGTGTCAACGGGTCGGCGCGACCGGGGGCTCGTCACGTACGCGCGGTCGCGGCCGGTTCCGTGTCGGAAGTCCCGGCCCCCTCCGACGGCGCGGAGACCTTGGCCGGCAGCGTGATGATGAAGCAGGTGCCCTCGCCAACCGTCGACTCGACCTCGATCCGGCCGCCGTGGCGCGAGATGACCGCGTGGGTGATGTGCAGGCCAAGCCCCGTCCCCACGCCCGGGGCCTTGGTCGTGAAGAATGGCTCGAACAGGCGGGGCAGGACATCGGCCGGAATGCCCGGGCCGGTATCGCAGATGCGGACCTGGACGCCTCCCTCCTCGTTGGGATCGGCGTAAATGTCGATCGCGCCGCGGCCGTCCATGGCATCCGTCGCGTTGTCGACCAGATTGGTCCACACCTGGTTCAGCTCCGACCCGTAGGCCTCGATCTCCGGCAGGTTCGGCGCATAGTGCCGCGTCACGTCCACCCCAGCGCGCAGCTTGGAACGCAGGATGACCAGCGTGTCGTCCAGGCCCTTGCGCACGTCGATGCGCTGCACTGGGGCCTGGTCAAGGTAGGTGTAGCTCTTCACCGCGCCCACGATCTCGCTGATCCGCTCACCGGCCATCGCGACCTCGCCAAGCAGCGCATCGATCTTGGCCGAGGCGGCCAGCCACATGCCACTGTCGCGCGCCGTTTCAGGATCCATGCCGGCGAAGGCGCCGCGCAGCTGGTCCACGCTCCAGCCGGCATCGACCAGGGCGGCCGCCTCTTCGGAGTCGCCAACCAGCTCCAGCAGCTCGTCCACGGCGTCGGCCCGCGCCAACGGGTCGGTGGGGACCAGGTCCGGGTTGGGCTCGATGCCCAGCAGGTCGTGCGGCGGATGCAGCTTGTCACGCTCCGCGATCGCCTCCCCCAGCAAGTGCACCGAGCGCCGGATGGCCGCGGCCGGGTTGTTCAGCTCATGCGCCAGGCCGGCCGCAAGCGTGCCCAATCCGGCCAGCTTCTCACGCTGGCGGACGAACAGCTCCAGCGAGCGCAGCCGCTCCAGCACGGTGCGCACCAGTGCCAGGGCCGCATCGGGCCCGGAGTCCAGCAGGGCCAGCAGGCCCTCCCGCGGGATACGCAGGACCTCGACGTCTGAGACGGCCCGGACCGATGCCTGCCGCTCGGTGCCCTGCAGCGCGGCAATCTCCCCCTGGATGGCGCCAGGCCCGACACGGGCCAGCGGCTGCTCGGTGGCGCCGGCACGCTTGGTGACCTCCAGCTCACCACTGACCACCACGAACATCGCGTCGCCGGGATCTCCCTCGCGCAGCAGCAGCTCGCCGGGGGCCAGCTTCTGCCGCTCGACGGTCGCCGCCAGGCGCTCCAGGTCGGCATCGGACAGGCCAGTGAACAGGGGTGCCGCGCGGAGCGCCTCAACCGTCATCGGTGCAGCCGGCCTAGATGGTCGCCAGGTACTGGTGCACGAACTGGACGGCCATGGAGCCTTCGCCCACCGCGCTGGCGATGCGCTTGACCGACCGATGTCGCACGTCGCCGGCGACGAAGACGCCCGGCATGCTCGACTCGAGCAGGAAGGGCTCGCGGTTCAGGCCCCAACCGGCGGGGTTCTTCCTCTTTCCGTCTTCCAGCAGGTTCTGCCCGGTGAGGACGAAGCCGCCGGTGTCGCGCTCCACCGTGCCTTCCAGCCACTCGGTGCGCGGCTGCTGGCCGATGAAGACGAAGAGCGCGGCCAGGTCCAGCTCCTCCGATCCGTCCGGCCCGTTCAGGGTGGCTCCGGTCAGGTGGGTATCGCCGCGGACCTCGGTAATCGATGAGCTGAGCCGCACCTCGATGTTCTCGATCGCGGCCATCTGGTCGATCAGGTATTGGCTCATGCCGGAGTTCTCGGCCCCGCGAATGAGCAGGATCACACGCTTCGCGTAGCGCGACAGGTGGACCGCCGCCTGTCCGGCCGAGTTGCCGCCACCCATCACGCCCACTTCGGCGTCGCGGTACAGGACCGCCTCGGTTGTGGCGGCCCCGTAATAGATGCCGGCGCCGGCAAGCTCGGCCGCGCGCGGCAGGTCCAGCTGCCGGTAGCTGACGCCCGTCGCGACCAACGCGGTCTGGCAGCTGATCTCAGACTCGTCCGCCAGGGTCACGACTCGATACGGGTCATCGCGCCGGATGCCGATCACGTCCTGTGGGGACAGGATCTCGGCTCCCAGGCGGCGGGCCTGGGCCAAGGCGCGGCGCGCCAGGTCCCCACCGGTCAGGCCGGCCGGGAAGCCCAGGTAGTTCTCGATGCGGCTGGTGGTGCCCGCCTGGCCACCGGGTGCCTCGCGCTCAATCAGGATCGTCTTCAGACCCTCGCTGGCCCCATACACCGCCGCCGCCAGCCCCGCCGGGCCACCACCCACAATGACCAGGTCGTAGAACGGCAGCGCCGCCCGCGTCTGGAGCCCGACCCGCTCGGCGATGTCGCGGGTCACCGGATCGCGCAGGGCGCTGCCGTCGGGGAAGATGACGATCGGCACCGAGGCCTCGATCGGCGCCATCTCCGGATGCGCTTCCACCAGGGTGGCGGCTACTCGGCGGCCCTCCTCGTCCTCTTCCGGATCAATCCACTGGTAGGGCACCTGATTGCGCGTCAGGTAGTCGCGGATGACGTGCCCGCCGGGCGCCCAGCGGCCGGCCAGCAGGCGCAGCCCCTCGATCGACGGCCGGAAGGTGGAGGTCCAGTCGGCCAGCAGGTCGTCGGTGACCGGGTAGAGGCGCTCCTCCGGCGGGTCCCACGGCTTGAGGATGTAGTGGTCCAGGCGGATCTCGTTGATCGCCTTGATGGCGACGTCGGTATCGGCGTAGGCGGTCAGCAGCACGCGCTTGGCGTCCGGCTGCAGCTCGATGGCCTGCGACAGGAACTCGATGCCGGTCATCGACGGCATGCGCTGGTCGATCACGAACAGGCTGATCACGCTGCCGCGCAGGGTCAGTTGGCGGACGGCGTCCAGCGCCTCCGCCCCGGATGAGGAGGCAACCACCCGATGCTCCTTGCCGTAGCGCGCGCGCAGGTCGCGCTCAATCGCGCGCAGGACCGGAACGTCGTCGTCGACGGTCAGGATGACGGGCTTCACGGGGGCCATCTGGCGAGAGTCTAGAGGCTGCCCGCGGCAGTCGTGGAAACCTCGCCACGCACGCGCCCCGCCGACGCCGCTAGCATCCGCGCGTGGACACCTCCGACCGCGCCGACATCGTCATCGTCGGCGGCGCCATCGTCGGCAGCTCGGTCGCCACGTTCCTCGCCATGCGCCCGGATTGGGACGGGCGGATCGTGGTGGTGGAGCGCGACCCGACCTACCGCACCTCCTCCACGACCCTGTCCGCTGCGTCGATCCGGCTGCAATTCAGCACGCCGCTGAACATCGAGATCAGCCGCTTCGGGATCGGGCTGATCAAGGACCTTGACCGATGGCTCGGCGTGGATGGCACCGCGCCGCCAGAGATCGACTTCGTGGAGGGCGGCTACCTCTTCCTGGCAACCGAAGCGGGGCTGCCGGTCCTGCGCCACAACCACGCCGTACAGCGCGAGCACGGCGTACAGGTCGCCCTGCTGGACCCCGCCGGGCTGCGGGCGCGCTTCCCCTGGATGCGAACCGATGATCTGGCGGGAGGCTCCCTCGGCCTGGCCGACGAGGGCTGGTTCGACGCCTATGCGCTGCTGCAGGCATTCCGGCGCAAGGCGCGCTCGCTGGACGTGGAGTACGTGGCCGGCGAGGTCGAGGCCATCGAGCGCGACGGATCGGCCATCAGCGGCGTGCGGCTGGCCGATGGCCGCCGGATCGCCACCGCGACGGTGGTCAACGCCGCCGGCCCACGTGCGGCGAGCGTGGCCGCCATGGTCGACGCG
Organism: Candidatus Limnocylindria bacterium; assembly: GCA_035273815.1. GTDB lineage: Bacteria > Chloroflexota > Limnocylindria > QHBO01 > QHBO01 > DASSCW01. Next base: position 5,202 of record DATEOS010000109.1, on the reverse strand, counting down.
GAGCTGCCGGTGCGGCCGCGCAAGCGCTTCGTGTACCACTTCGACTGCCGGGAGCGGCTCGGTCCGGCGCCGCTGACCATCGCCCCGTCCGGCGTCTACTTCCGGCCGGAGGGCGAGTCGTGGATCTGCGGCTACTCGCCGCGCGAGGGCGAGGACGACCCGGACACGCTGGACCTGGAGGTGGATCGCTCGCGCTTCGAGGACTTCATCTGGCCGGAGCTGGCGCGGCGGGTGCCGGCGTTCGAATCGGTCCGGCTGCTCGATGCCTGGGCGGGCCACTACGAGGTCAACACGCTCGACCACAACGCCGTCATCGGTCCGCACCCGGACCTGCCAGGCTTCCTGTTCGCCAACGGTTTCTCCGGACACGGCCTGCAGCAGGCGCCGGCCGTCGGGCGCGGCCTGGCCGAATGGATCGCCACCGGCCGCTACGAGACGCTCGACCTCAGTCCACTCGGCTACGCGCGCGTGATTGCGAATGAGCCGATTCGCGAGCTGAACGTCGTCTGACTGCCCGGCCGGTCCTGGAGCTCATTCCGTGCCGCAGGTGGCATCCCACGGGTAGGGATCGGTGAAGCTGAGGTGGTCGGGCCCGAGGTTCGGCGGACCCTGCGTGTACTGCGCGGTGTCGATCACGATCATCCCGTCGTCCTCGATCAGCACCGCGAAGCGATCGAGGCCGCGCTCGGCAGGACCCTTGAACATCTTCTCGCCCAGGATGTTGTAGGTGCTCTGGTGGCAGCGGCATTGGTAGCGGACGACCGACTCGCAGGGGGCCGGGACCAGGCATCCAAGGTGCGGGCACTTGCGCCAGAGCGCCAGCAGGTCCGCGGCGACCGGATTCGGCATGTCGACCTGGTTGCCCATGGCCAGCTCCTTGGCGGCCGGCACATTGACCAGGAAGACGCGGGCGGGGCCATAGGCATACGGCCAGCCGTTGGCGAAATTCGCCTGCGTGGCGAGAATCGAGTCGATGGTGCCCACCTTGAACTTCGCACCCAGGCCCTCGCGGATCTGGGGCCACAGGAAGCTGACGGTGCCGACCCCGAACTCGAGCAGGACCAGGCCGACGCCGGCGGCGAGCATGCGACGCAGGAAGCGCCGGCGGCTCATCTCGCCGGCAGGCGGGGTGGTGGCGACGACGCCGATCGGCGGCGCGATCGGCGTGGCGGCCGCCACGGTTGGCAGGGAGGAGGGCGCGGCCGGGCTCGGCATTGCAGTCGCCAGGCGCGTTGGCGTCGCCGCGGGCCAGAGGCCGCGGTTCAGCCACGCGTCCGCCACTCCACCGGCGAGGTTGGGCAGGTCGCGCCAGCCCGATCCGCGGTCGGCCAGGAGCTGCTGCAGCTCATCGGCATAACGCTCGCGCCAGCGCTTCGGGTAGCAGGCGACCAGCAGGCGGTGCGGGAGCGGCAGGCGCCTCATGCCCGGGCTCGATCCGGCTGACGCAGGCGGGCGCGCCCGACGCGCACGAAGCGCGCCATCTCGTCCAGGCGCTCGGCCAGGGCCGCGGAGCCTGCGGCCGTGATCCGGTACGGCCGCCGACGGTCGTCGGCGGGCAAGGGCGCAACCAGGCCGGCCTGCTCGAGGCGGGCAAGGACCGCGTACAGCGTCCCCGGACCCATCCGCAGACCGCTGAACGCCTCGACGTCGGCCATGATCGCGTAGCCATGCTTGTCGCCGTCGGACAGGCTTGCAAGCACGAGCACGGCGGGCTCGGCATAGCGACCAAGCTCCAGGCCCGTACCCTCGTCCGGCATGCCCCGTCCTCCTATATCGGTCTGCGATATATCTGACACCGATATACGCCCGGCGACGGGCGAGCGTCAAGGGACAGGCGTCCCGGTCGGCCCGGGACATCTGCGACCGCGTACGATGCGCACGTGGACCGGCCGCGCATCGTCGTGACCCTGTCGAGCCCGGATCGGGCATCGGACCCGACCGTGGCAAACCTGAAGAACGAGCGCTACCTGGAGTCCGTGGTCCGTGCGGGCGGCGACCCGATCCCACTCGATGAACGGACCGATGCGGTCGCGCGTGACAGCGCACTTGCCGGGATGGACGGACTGTTGATCAGCGGCGGCGCCGACATCGACCCTGCCCGTTATCGCGAGGCCGTCGCCGGCTCGCACGCACCGGAACCGGGACGTGACGAGATCGACGCCTCCGCCTTCGGGGCCGCCCAAGAGCGCCGCGTGCCGGTACTCGGAGTGTGCCGCGGGCTGCAGGCGATCAACGTCTTCAGCGGCGGCACGCTGCTGCAGCACGTGGGCAACCACGAGAGCGAGCCATACCCCAGCCCCGCAGTCACGCAGCATGGGGTGGCCATCCACCACGGGACGCGGCTGGCCGGCATCGTGGGAGAGCCGGAGGCCCTGGTCGTCAACTCGTACCACCACCAGGCGGTGACGCTCGATCGCCTGGCCCCTTCGCTGATCGCCAATGCCGTTGCCGCCCACGACGGGGCGACGCTGGTCGAAGGGCTGGAGGCGCGCGATCCGGATCGCTGGCTCATCGGCGTGCAGTGCCACCCCGAGCGAACCGAGTCGTCGCCGGTGGTGCTCGAGCGCCTGTGGAGCGCGTTCGTGGCCGCTGCCCGGGACCACCACCGCCGCGTGGCCGGAACCAAGGGTTAGACCGATGCAGACCGTGCGACGCCTCTACCTGTACGTGATGTCAGGCATCTCGCTCGGCGTGCTGTTGGTCGGCCTCATCATCCTGCTGAGCACCGTCTTGCATGCGGTCGGCCTCGGTCCTGGCATCGTGGGCGGGGGCGAGCCCAATCGGGAGGCGCTGAGCCTGGCCGCCGCCCTGATCGTGGTCGGCCTGCTGGTCTGGGGGGTCCACTGGCTGCTGGTGGAGCGCAGCCTGCGCCCGGAAAACCCGCGCCGCGACGAGGAGCGCGGCGCCGCCGAGCGTGCCCTCTACCTCACGGTGGTGCTGGCCGCGCTGCTCGTCGTCGGGGTGTTGGCCGGCATCGAGCTGCTGGAACGGGCGACGACGAAGCTGTTCGGCTTTCGCGCTCAGAACGAGTTCGGGTTCGGGAGTGACTCCGGTGCGAGCCTGGCCACGGTGATCGTCACGGGATCAGCCTGGCTGTATCACGTCGCAATCCGGCAACGCGATCTGCGGGCGGGCCCGCTCACCGGTGCCGGGGCCTGGATGCCGCGGGTGTACCTGTACGGCGCCACCCTCGCCGGTCTGATCTTCACCTCGTACAACACCGGAACACTGCTGGGCGCGGGAGTGGTGGCCACGACCGGCCGCGTGGTCGACGACGGCTTCGGCCTCTCGCCCGAGCGCCAGGCCGCCATCGCCATCGCCGGGATCGTCGGCTGGGGCATCGTCTGGCTCGGCCACTGGGGGTATGCGACCGCCATCACGCGCGGCACCGGCTGGCGAGCCGATTCGGAGCGCGCGGCACGGCTGCGCGTGGCGTTTTTCGTGGCCGCCATCGGCTCCATGGCCCTCGCCACCACGATCTTCGCCTTCATGGCGCTGAACGGAGCCCTCACCCTGGTCCTCGGTGCTGATGGCCTCGAAGGCACGCCGGACGTGGTAGACGCGATCGCCAGGCCGCTCGTCTCGCTGATCCCATGGGCTGCGGCGTGGCTGCTGCACCGGACGTGGCTGTTCGCGGAGGCGCGCGCCGCAGAGGATCCCGGGCGCATGGCCACGACGGACCGCCTGGACGCCTCAGTGGTGGCGCTGATCGGCCTGGCGGCCCTGGCCGCTGGCCTTACTGGCCTCCTGCACCTGCTCATCAACGCCGTCTTCGGCATCGATCCCGTTGGCGAGAACGCGAATGGGGAGCTCGCCTTCAGCGTGGCCGCCGCCGGCATCGGCGCGGTCCTCTGGTTGTGGAACTGGTCGCGCCTGCAGGCTCGGCACGCAAACGCCCCGCTGGACGAGGCGAGCTCCCCTGTCCGGCGCGCCTACCTGCTGATCGTGGTCGGTGTCAGCGTGATCATCGGCCTCGGCAGCCTGGCATTCGTGCTGTACCGCCTGTTCGCAGCCATCCTGGACGTCGGATTCGGGGACGACCCGATATCCGAGCTCTCCGGCGCGCTTGCCCTGCTGCTGGTGGCGGTGGTGGCGGCCGCATACCACGCGCTCGTCCTGCGCGACGACCAGGACCTGAGGGCCGAAACTCCGGGTGATGCAGCCGAAGCCGCTGGAGCAGCTGCCGCACCGGCCAGGCGGGTGCTGGTGCTGACCGGCCCCACCAACGCAGACCTGGATGCAACCGTCGCGGCCATGCGGGCCGCATTGCCTTCGGAGCTGAGCCTGGAGGCAAACCCGCCCGACGACTGAGCGGGAGTCCGGTCAGTCCGGCAGCGGCCGGCCCAGCAAGAGCGGCATGCCCAACCGATTGTCATATCGCGGCCGCAGCCGCTCAAGGTTGTACATGCTCTCCACGTCCAGCCGCCGCGAACCGAGTTTCGGATCGGGCAGTGCCGCGTGCGTGTATTTGCCGCCGTGGATCGCGACCATGCGTCCGCTTATCCCATTGGCCAGAAGCTCGACCGCAATGTTGGCGAAGGTCGTGGCCGCCATCTGGTCCAGCGCGTCAGGGTCGCCACTGCGCAGGTCGTAGGTCAGGTCGGAGTGCACCGTTTCGACGCCGGTCATGGCGTGGAGCTCCTCGGCCAGGGCAAAGCCAACATCGGCCTTGCGCCGGTGGCCGTACGCATCGGCCTCGCCGTATTCCTGCAGGCTGGCGCCCGACCAGGTCGCCCCTTCCGAGGCGATCACCAGGGCATAGCCGCTGGGATTCAGACGGCGGTCGTCCATCAGCAGGTCGGCCAGCGCCTGCAGCTCGAACGGCGCCTCCGGGATGACACAGCGGCTGCTGGTCACATAGGCGGCGTACCACGCGCTGTAGCCCGCATTGCGGCCGAAGATGCGGAAGACACCAATGCGCTCGTGGCTGCCCAGCGTCGTGCGCTGGCGGTTGATCAGCTCCTTGGCCCGGGTGACGGCGGTGGAGAAGCCGATGCAGTACTCGGTCCCCCACACGTCGTTGTCCATGGTCTTGGGGATGGCGACCAGCGGGATGCCCTCGCGACCCAGGCGCGCGGCATAGCTGAGCGTGTCGTCGCCGCCGATCGCCACCAGGTGGGTCAGACCCAGCGCCTCCAGGTTGCGCAGCACGATAGGCGTCAGGTCGTACGAGCCGTCATCGGAACGCAGGCTGGCGCGCTC
>DATEOS010000108.1:0-2397 GCA_035273815.1 Candidatus Limnocylindria bacterium | reverse complement strand
CCACCGTGCTCTCCCCCGTGGACGGCGCCATCGCCTGGGTTGACGAGTCCGATCCGCCCTGTCTGGGGGTCGGGATCGCCATCGACGACGCGCCCGGGTACCGGCTGGCGCTCTTCCACGTCGCGGGCTACCCCACCAGCGGTTCGGTGCGCCGCGGCGAGCCGATCGGATCGGTGGCGGCGGGCGGCTGCGGCCCAGGGAATCGCATCGAGATGGTGCTCTACGAGGTTGGCGAGGATCCCGCGGACCCGGTCGCCGCGCGCACGGGCATCCCCTTCGCCGGGGAGTGGGAGATCGCCGGCTGCGCCTACCCCGACAACAAGCGGACCATCAACCAGTATCGCGGCGAGCTTGTACCATGCGTCGCCGTCGATGCCACCAACCTCGGGGCGTGATCGGCGCCAATGCAGGAGGCTCGTGATGCCGGAAGCCCCGTTCGACGTCTGGACTCGTCGTCGGTTCGGTCTTGCCACCGGGGGCGGTCTCGCTGGCCTGCTGGGTCTGGCCGCGACGGAGGCGGTGGAGGCCAAGAAGCCCAAGAACACGAAGAAGCGCTGCCGAAAACTTGGCAGGAGGTGCAAACCGAAAGGCAAGCGCACGTGCTGCGGGAAGCTGAAATGCGACGCTACCGGCTTCGCCAGCAAGCTGCCGAGGGTCTGCTGCAAGACCAGGGGGAAGCCCTGTGGCGACGAGCGTGACTGCTGCGACGGACTGGGCTGCTGCGGCTCGCCGTTGGTCTGTTCCCCCACCTGCCTCAGCGACCGCGCGAAGAAAGCCAATTACGGATCGGTCGACCCGGTTGATATGCTGGCGCGGGTCCGCGCGCTGCCCATCACCACCTGGAATTACACGAGCGACGACCCTTCGATCCGCCACATCGGCCCCATGGCGCAGGACTTCGCCGCCCTGTTCGGCGTGGGCGCCGACGACCGGCACATCCACCCGCTCGACGCCCAGGGAGTGGCGCTGGCGGCGATTCAGGGGTTGCTCGCCGAGATCCAGACCATGCAGGCGGACAATGCCCACCTGGCCGCTCGCGTCGCGGCGCTCGAAGGACGCCCGCCCGATACCCGAAAGCGCCACGCGCCGCCACATGCTGAAGGATCAAGACTGGCCGGTCAGTGCCGGAGCGGCAGGCATCTCCGTGATGCTGGCGCCCCACGCACCCGTTCACGCGGTTGGCAATGCGTGCCCCACGTGCGTGTTCTGCCCATGTCGCCAACGCGCCATGCCCCCTATCGTGCCGCCACGGTGAACCCACCGGTCGAGTCCGCGCCCCTTTCCACCGTGGCGGACTCCGGCAGGAGACGAGAGGAGCCTCGGTGAACGCGACTGGTTGGCTGGAGTCGGTCGGAATTCCCGGCGTCTGGCGGGTGTATGGCCTCGCCATCGGCGCGATGCTGGCCTTGGCGGGATTGGACATGCTGGGCGCCGTGCTGGCCAAGGAGTGGGCATTGCGCCATCAGCCGCTGTGGTTCGTGGCCGGTCTCGCCGCCTTTGGTCTCCTCTTTGCCGTCTACGCCGCCAGCCTGCACGTCGCCGAGTTGTCGGTCGTCACCATGGGCTGGATCGTCTTCCTCCAGGTCGGTCTGCTGCTGATCGACAGCCTGCGCTACGGCGTCACCTTCCCGCCCGGCAAGTGGCTGGCCATCGGCCTCATCCTCGTCCTTCAGGCGTACCTCGTCCTCGCCCCCAACGGCGGTGCGAGCTAGCGCACGCGCTCTCCATTCCGACGCACCCCACAGACATCCAAAAGGATGCCCACATGGTTGCCACGCTGGTTCACCAGGGAATACCCTCTTGCCCACCAGAAGCGAGCCTGACGCCCGATCACCGTCAGGCTCCGATGATCGAGGCTTTGCGCGCCTACCAATGCGCGAGCACCGTCTCCTTCGCCACGCCGGGGCACAAGCACGGCGCGGGATTCGACCCCGAGGTGCGCGCCCTGCTCGGCCCCGATCTGGGCGCCGCCGATGTCTGGCTCAACACCGCCGATCACGATGCGGCGCTCTCTGCCGCGGAGACGCTGGCCGCGGCGGCGTGGGGCGCCGACCGCACCTTCTTCCTCACCAACGGCTCGTCCGGTGGCAACCACGCCTTCCTGCTGGCGGCCCTGGCCCCGGGCGATGAGGTCATCGTGGGCCGCGACCTGCACCAGTCGCTGCTGACGGCGCTCACCCTCACCGGGGCGCGCCCGGTCTACGTCGCCCCCCGGCTCCACCCCGAGCTGGGGGTGGGTATCGGCATCGACCCGGCGGAGCTGGAGACGGCCCTGGCCGCCCATCCCGCGGCCAAACTCGTCGCGGTCGTCAGTCCCACCTACTGGGGCGTTGCCTGCGACGTCGCCGCCCTTGTCGACGTCGCCCACCGGCATGGCGTGCCGCTCTACGTCGATGG
>DATEOS010000107.1:0-2461 GCA_035273815.1 Candidatus Limnocylindria bacterium | reverse complement strand
CCCCCAGTCGCCCTGCACATGGGCCAGTCCGCGACCCGGCGGACCCTGGGCAAGGTCGGCCAGTACACGGCGCTCTGCCTGCTGTCCCTCCTCATCCTCGGCCCGCTGTACCTGACGGTGGTGCAGGCGCTGTCGCCTCCGTTCACCTACGTCAACGAGGGCCGGCCCGCCCACCCGGTGGCCGTCGAGTGGCAGGACCGGACCTGGTGGACCGGCGGCATCTGGTCGCTGCTGTTCCGCACGGTGATCGCGCTCCTGCTCTTCGCGTGGCTGCAGAAGGTGGCGTCCGGGACGTCGTGGCGCGACCGCGCCGCCTACACCCCGGCGCGGATCCTCGCGGTCGTGGGCGGAACCGTGGTGCTCGGCGTGACCGCCAGCGCCGTCTTCCAGTCGCTCTACAAGGCCGACGGCAGCACGCTGGGCCTCGCCGTCCTTGCCGTGCTGCTGGTATCGGCCACGCAGGTGTGGGGGTACGCCTCGAGCGGCCGCAAGCTGCCGGTCGCCCTGCTGATGAGCCTGTTCACCGGCGCTGGCGTGGTGGCGCTGGTGGTGGTGTTCGTGGCGCCCGCGGTGTGGACCGAGGCCTGGACCCGCTTCGAGCTCGGCCCCGCCATGGGCCGCAGCTTCGTGATGGCGATCTCGATCACGGTGCTGCAGGTGTCCACGGCGATCATGGCGGCCTATGCGTTCGTGTTCCTGCGGTTCCCGTTCAAGCGCATCCTGTTCGCGCTGTTCATGGCCACCCTGCTGCTGCCGCTGGAGGTGACGCTGGTGGGCAACGTCGCCACCATCCGCCAGCTGGCGTGGACCGACACGATGCAGGCGCTGGTGCTGCCCTTCGGCGCCGCCGCGCTGGGCACCTTCCTGATCCGGCAGGGCTTCCGCGGCCTGCCCAGCGAGATCCAGGACGCCACCCGGCTGGACGGCTACGGCCACGTGGCCTTCCTGACCAAGTTCGCGGTGCCGCTGACCCGCCCGGTGATCGCGGCCTTCACGGTGATCTCTGCGCTGAGCGCCTGGAACCAGTACCTCTGGCCGCGGGCCATCACCGAGAGCAACTCCTTCAACACCCTGCAGATCCAGCTCCGCCTGGCCTCGGCCAGCGAGGTGGCCCAGGCCAACAAGGCCGTGGCCGCCGCCCTGGTGGCCGCCGTCCCGGTGGTCCTGCTGCTGATCGCCTTCCAACGCCAGATCATCCGTGGCCTGACGGCCGGTGCCGTCAAGTGACCCGTCCCGACGAGGATTCCCATGACCGCCCCTGACCGCTCCCGCTCCACCTCCCACTGGTCCCACGGCTGGCGGCGCGCGGCCGTCGCCGGTCTGGCCGCCGTGGGCCTGCTCGGCCTGGCTGCCTGCGGGTCGCCGCCCACCACCACGGGCTCGGGTGCCGGCCGCGGCGATGGCGGCGACGCCAAGGTGAGCGCCAAGGACTGCCCGCTCGCCGCGCTGGACGAGGCCACGAGCCCCGTCAAGGTCAACATGTGGTTCGGCGGGCTGGTCGAGCCTCCGGTGACGGTGCTGACCGACATGGTCAAGGACTTCAACGCCAGCCAGGACAAGGTGGTCGTCACCGCCAACAACCAGGGCAACGCCTACCAGGAGACCCTGGACAAGTACGAGGGTGCGGCCGCCACGCCCGACCAGCTGCCGGAGATCATCTACCTCGAGGACACGATGCTCGGCGAGATGGTGGACAAGGGCCAGGTGCTGCCGGCGGAGGCGTGCATGCTGGCTGACGGCTACGACCCCACCCAGATCACGCCGGCCGCCCGAGCCGCGTTCAGCGTGGACGGCGTGCTGTACCCGGGGTACATGAACGTGTCGACGCCGATCCTCTACTACAACAAGGTCCACTTCAAGAAGGCCGGCCTCGACCCCGAGAACCCGCCCAAGACGCTCGATGAGATCGAGGCCGCGGCCAAGAAGCTCAAGGACGCCGGCATCTCCAAGAAGCCGTTCTCGTTCAAGGCCGACCAGTGGTTCTTCTCGACCTGGCTCTCCGGTGTGGGCCAGGACACCGTGAACAACGACAACGGGCGGACGAAGCCTGCTACCGAGGCAACGTTCGACTCGCCCGCTGCGCAAGAGATCCTGGGCGACCTGGACCGCATGCAGGACGAGGGGCTGCTCAACGCCTTCCCGGTGACCGACGGCAGCATCGACCACTACCTGGCGCTGATCAACGAGGACAGCTCCATGCTGGTGGAGACCTCGACGGCGTCGAGCACGATCGCCGCGGCGCTCGGCGGCGAGCTCGACCCGGGCGGCGCCGGCGTGGCGATCGACACCACCGCACTCGACGGCAAGAAGATCGTCCCCGGCTCCGGTGAGTACCCGGGCTTGGAGGCCGCCGGCCAGATCTACGCCTCGGGCGGCGAGTTCTTCATCATGAACACCTCGAGCAAGGCCCAGCAGGCGGCATCTTGGGAGTTCCTCAAGTTCATGCTCCAGCCCGAGAACG
>DATEOS010000106.1:0-2175 GCA_035273815.1 Candidatus Limnocylindria bacterium | reverse complement strand
AGCCAGGTCTGGTACGCCGCGTTCATCCGCACGATCCGGCCGTCCGGCGTCCACATCGCCATCGGCACCGGCGTCTGGTCGAAGGCGACGTCCAGCTGCGCCCGGCTCTCCGCCAGGTCGGCGTCGGCCCGGCGCTCCTCGGCCTCGCTCAGCCGCCAGCCGAACAGCTGGAAGGCCGCCGCGAGCAGCACCGCCAGGCCGTGCAGCAGGGCCCAGATCCAGGGGTGCACGGCGGCGCTGTGATGGGCGTACGTGAGGTCGCTCCAGAGCGTGCCGAACAGCGCGTGGTGCACCACCGTGGCGACCAGGAAGGCACCGAACGGCGCCCAGTCCCGGTACAGCGCGAGGGCGGCGATCGCGATGAAGAAGGTGAAGTGGGCCTCGGTCAGTCCGCCGCTGAGCGTGACGAAGCTGCCGCAGGCGGCGGCGAGTCCGAGCGCGACCAGGACCGACGGCAGGCGGCGCGGCCGCAGCGTCACCGCGGCCACCACGCAGGGCAGGATGATCAGCACCGCGATCAGCACCGAGCCCAGCTGGTCGCGCAGCGCGCCGAAGCCGGTCAGCCCGGCCACACCGGCGGCCAGCAGCACGGTCAGCACCCGGTGCCGGTACGCCCAGTCGTCGTCCCGCAGGCCGCCGCCGGCCGGGATCCACTGGCGCAGCTCAGCACGGATCCGCGCCGCGTATCCCACTGGTCCCCCTCCCCGTTCACCCAGCCGTCAGCGGGAAAATCGGCACCTCTGACCGGCAACTGAGGGTTCGGCGACCCGATGGTGTGGCCGCGGGATGTGACGAAGTCCTCCTCCCCGGCGATGCTGGATCTCCGTGACTAACGTGGTGCGGGTGAAGTTCTGGATTCGTCGTCGCGACCGCCACCCGCTGACCAACGTCAGCTCGCTGCTGATCTGCGGAGTACTGGCCGGGGTGGTGGTGGCGGCCGCGTCGTTCCCGGCGGTGGCCATGTCCGGTCTGGCCGCCAAGGCCGGCTCCGAGCGCTTCGGCGACCTGCCCGGCGAGCTGAAGGAGCAGACCTCACCGCAGGTGAGCCGGATCTTCGCCAGCGACGGCAAGACCCAGCTCGCGGTCATGTACGACGAGTTCCGCAGCGACGTGCCGCTGAAGGACATCTCGGAGAACGTTCAGAACGCCATCGTCGCCGCCGAGGACCACAAGTTCTATCAGCACAACGGCGTGGACCTGGAGGGCGTGGCCCGGGCGTTCGTGAACAACAACAAGGGCGGCGACCGGCAGGGCGCGTCCACCCTGACCATGCAGTACGTCCGGATGGCGCTGGCCTACTCGGCGTCCAATCCGCAGGAGGTGGTGGACGCCACCAAGGACACCCCGGAGCGCAAGGTCTCCGAGATGAAGTACGCGCTGCAGGTGGAGAAGGAGCTCACCAAGCAGCAGATCCTGGAGCGGTACCTGAACATGGCGCCGTTCGGCAACGGCGCGTACGGCATCTACGCCGCCAGCCAGGTGTACTTCCGCAAGAAGCCGAAGGACCTCACGGTCGCCGAGGCGGCGCTGCTGGCCGGCATGGTCAAGGCGCCGACGACGAACGACCCGACCACCCCGGAGGGCAACAAGGCGGCCACCGACCGGCGCAACTGGATCATCGACAACATGGTCGCGCTGCATTACCTCACCGCCGACCAGGCCGCCGAGGCCAAGGCCGCCAAGGTGCCGACCACGACCAAGCGCCCGAGCAGTGGCTGCGTCTCGGTGCCGAAGAACCACTGGGGCTTCTTCTGCGACTACTTCTACCGGTGGTGGATGAGCCAGCCGGCCTTCGGCAAGACGTCGTACGAGCGGGAGCGCCAGCTCAAGAGCGGAGGCTACCGGATCGTCACCTCGCTGGACCTGGTCGCGCAGAGTTCGGCTCGCCGGCAGATCACCGAACGGACCGACGACGACGACGTGAACGCGCTGCTGCTGGCCGGCGTCGAGCCGGGCACCGGCAAGGTGCGGTCGCTGGCGGCGAACTGGAAGTACAAGATCGACGACCCGGACAACCCGCAGAACAAGCTCTCGTCCGACCCGGCCAAGCGGGCCCAGGGCATCCGCGGCACGTATCCGAACACCACCAACCCGATCATCACCGGCGGCGGCGACATCACCGGATACCAGGCCGGGTCGGTGTTCAAGATGTTCACCATGGTGGCCGCGCTGGAG
>DATEOS010000105.1:0-6314 GCA_035273815.1 Candidatus Limnocylindria bacterium | reverse complement strand
CAGGACGCCGTCGCCGGCCAGGGCGACGAGCAGCTGCACCACCGCCACGCCGGCGTCGATGTCGAGCCGCGGCGTCCCCCCGCGCCGACCGCTCCGCCAGGCCAGCTCAGAAGCGGCCAGCGCGCTCGGGTCGAGCCCCGGATCACCGAGCAGCCAAATCTCGTGGCCCTCGCGCCAACGCATCGGCACGAGGCGTGATCGATCGAGGAGCAGGCCGACCGTGCCGACCACCGGGGTCGGCAAGATCGGTCCGTCGGGGGTCTCGTTGTAGAGGCTGACATTGCCCGACACGATCGGCAGGCCCAGAGCACGGCACGCATCGGCCATGCCGCCCACCGCCTCCGCCAGCTGCCAGTAGCCCTCCGGCGTCTCCGGCGAGCCGAAGTTCAGGCAATTGGTGATGCCGATCGGCTCCGCGCCGGAGCAAGCCACGTTCAGCGCGCCCTCCAGCACGGCGGCAGCGCCAGCCAGGCGCGGATCCAGCGCTCCCAGGCGGCCGGGCCCATCAATCGACAACGCCAGCGCGCGGGGCGTGCCCTTCAGGCGGAGGACGGCGGCGTCGCCGCTGCCGGGGCCGACCAGGGTGTTCGTGCCGTTCATGTGGTCGTAGCGGCGCCACACCGGACGGCGGCTGCGGACGTTGGGGCTCGAGAGCAGCGCGAGCAGCCCCGCCGCATCGGGCATGGCTGCGGCCAGGTCATCCAGGCGCTCCGCGTGACGAGCCTCAAGGTTGGCCGGCGGCGCGGCAGGTAGCACGTAACGCGGCGCTTCGTCGGCCAGCGCTCGGCCCGGGACCTCGCACACCGGCTCGCCGCGGTAGCTGGCTCGAATGACGGGCTCCTGGATCACGCGCCCGATCGGCACCGCGTGCAGTTCATACCGCGCGAACGCCTGCCGCACCTCCTCCTCGTGGCCGGCCCTGACCACCAGCAGCATCCGCTCCTGCGACTCGGACAGGAGCAGCTCGTAGCCGGTCAGCTCCGCCTCCCGAACAGGCACCAGGTCGAGGACCACCTCCGCCCCGCAGCCGCCGCGTGCCGACAGCTCGGCCAACGCGCAGGTCAGGCCCGCGGCGCCCAGGTCCTGCATGGCGACCACCGCCTCAGAGTTCGATAGCTCCAGGCAGGCTTCCATCAGGAGCTTCTCCAGGAATGGGTTGCCCACCTGCACGGCCGGGCGCCGCTGCTCGCTGTCGGAGTCCAGCCCGGCCGAGGCGAAGCTGGCGCCCTGGATCCCGTCACGGCCGGTGGCCGCACCGACCAGCATCAGCGCATTGCCCACGCCCGCCGCCCGGGCCAGGGTGATCTCGTCGTGGTGAGCCACCCCGACGCACATGGCATTGACGATCGGGTTGCCGCTGAAGCCGGGGTCGAAGGCGATCTCCCCTGCCACATCGGGTATGCCGATGCAGTTGCCGTACCCGGCGATGCCGGCCACCACTCCGCCGAACAGGTGCCGGTTGCGGGTTGCTGCCGCTTCATCGGTCCGGCCGGTCGGATCATCCGCCGGATCCAGCGGCCCGAAGCGCAGGGAGTTGAGCAATGCGATAGGCCGGGCGCCCATGGTGAAGATGTCGCGGATGATGCCGCCCACGCCGGTGGCGGCTCCCTGGTAGGGCTCGATGGCGCTGGGATGGTTGTGCGATTCGACCTTGAACACCACGGCCAGGCCGTCGCCAATGTCCAGCGCGCCCGCGTTCTCGCCCGGGCCGACCAGCACCCGGGGGCCGGTGGTCGGGAGGCCCGCGAGCAACGGTCGCGAGTGCTTGTAGGCGCAGTGCTCGGACCACATGGCGCCGAACATGCCCAGCTCGGTCTCGTTCGGCTCGCGGCCCAGCGCGGCCACCACCAGGCGGTATTCGTCCTCGGTCAGCCCGTGGCGGCTCGCGGGCGGGGCGATGCTCACGCGGCGGCGCTCACCCTCCGTTGCGCTCTGGCGGCGGCCACGGCCGGTCACGATCGAACTCGATCAGCAGGGCGCCACCCCCGGCGGCCAGCATGGCCAGCAGGAAGAGCGTGTCGACCCCGGCCACCGTGAAGCCGGCGCGCGCCAGCGCCACCCCCAGGCCGATCATCGTCGTCACCAGCACCAGCACCCTCAGCCGCGGGATATCCGGCATGTGTTCGGCCAGGAAGACCGACGCCGCGACGCCGAGCAGGGCAACGAAGAGCAGCAGGCTGACGACGTTGCCCAGGTTCGAGATCAGGAAGATGGCGCCCAGCAGCGACCCAGCGCCGATCAGCCAGCCCGCGACGGTGGTGGGCCAGGTGATGGGGACGTCCGAGGAGCGCGAGTTGGTGGTCGCGGACTTGGCTCCCGGCGCTGCCGCAGCGGCTGGTGGTGGTGGTGGTGCCGATGCCCCAGCCAGCGCCACGTCGGCAGGCTCCGGCTCGACCGCGGGCTGGGCCGGTGGCGCGGCGGTCAGGGTCGGCTCATCCGCCGCCGTTGGCTCGGGCGACGTCATGACGTCATCGCTCGGCCAGGCCGGTGCGGGTGGCAGCGGCGCATCGGCTCCGGTGGGCGGACCGTCCTCCAGCGCCAGCGTTGTGCCGCACGACGGGCAGAAGCGGGCATCGGACTCGACCTCGGTGCCGCAGCTCGGACAGAAGTGATCGGCCATAGGGGCGTCAGCCCCTGCCAAAGCGCGTGAGCGTGCCGATGATCACGATCAGCGACGAGAGGGCGAAGATGATCCCCCCGGGGCTGAGCCCGGCCAGCATGGTCAGCAGGTCGCCGGCCTCGCTGCCCAGCACCTCCACCACCACGAACAGGATCAGCAGCCCAAGGGACCAGGCGAGGGAGATGCTCAGGCCAATGACCTGCCCCATCCCGGGCGTGGCCTTGACCATGCCGGCCACCGCCAGCGCCACCAGCAGGGCGACCAGGATCGGCACGGGTGCCGCGAAGCCGAAGTACGCCTGCGCCGCGAGCCCGCTGATCTGGTCGTAGCCGGTCCAGAAGGCGATGCCGTACCCCGATGGATCGCCGAAGGCGCGGTCGTACAGCGACCCGGTGCCCAGAGTGAAGGGGAGCAGCCACCCGGTGGCCATGCCGAGCGCGCCCACCAGCAGCACCACCGGACCGAGCAGGGCATGGCGCGCTCGTTCCTGCTCCACTGTCGCAGCGGCGGCGGTACCGGCCACGGCTGGTGGCACGTCACCGGGTTCGGTGGCGCGCAGGTTGGCGCCGCAGTTCTGGCAGAAGGCCACTCCGGCGCGGTTATGGGTACCGCAGCGCGGACACGCCTGGGTGCCTTCCGGCGCTTCCGGACGCGCGACGGTCGTGGCCGCGCCGGCAGCCACCAGGCGCTGACCGCAGTTGCTGCAGAAGGCGATGCCCGGGCGGTTCTCGGTGCCACAGCGCGGGCACTGGGTGCTCTCGCCCGGCTCCGTGGCCGGCACGCTGTGCGCGGCAACCCCGGTGGACGTGACGGCGGCCGCTCCGCCATACGCTTCGACCTCGGCCGGAGGCGGCTCGGCAGGCTCGGCAGCGGGTTCGGCGGCGGGCTCTGCCGCCGCGGCTACGGCACCGGCGTCGGCCTCATCAGCCACGGCGTCGGCGGCGGCCGGCGCTTCGACCACCTGGCCCTCGTCGGGTGCCTCCGCCGCCGGCGCTCCGGATGCAGGGTCCTGGGCCGGCCAGCTGGCGGTCTCGAACTCGTTCGCCTCGTCTGACGACGGCTGCGCGGGCGGCTCGTCGGACGGGGAGTCGGGCGTGTCGCGCTCGTCGTTCTGCATCGGGCGGTCAGCCTCCATCCGGGCCGGGAGCGACGCCGGTCATGATAGCCGCTCGGCCGCAGCGGGCTGAGCTGCCAGCCAGCGCTCGAGCGAGCGCAGCAGCCGCAGCCCATCGGTCCCGCCGACCTCGGCCTCCGACGCCCGCTCCGGGTGTGGCATCAGGCCAAGCACGTTGCCTGCCGGATTGACGATTCCGGCAATCCCGCGCAGCGAGCCGTTCGGGTTGGCGTCCGGCGTCACCGTCCCCGAGGGTTCCGCGTAGCGGAGGACCACGCGCCCCTCGCGTTCCAGCGTGTCGAGCGTGTCATCGTCGGCGTAGTAGCGTCCCTCCCCGTGCGAGATCGGCATGCGCACGACGTCGCCCGGCGCCACCTCGTCGGCGGCAAGCCACGGACCGACCGGCCGCTCGACCCGCAGCCACTGCCAGTCGCAGCGGAACTCCAGGTGGTCGTTGCGCAGCAACGCGCCGGGCAGCATCCCGGCCTCGCACAGGATCTGGAAGCCATTGCAGGAGCCGATGACCGGGCCCCCGGCATCGGCGAAGTCGCCGACGGCGGCCATGATCGGCGAGAACCGCGCGATGGCCCCCGTGCGCAGGTAGTCGCCGTGCGCGAAGCCGCCGGGAAGCACCACGGCATCCACATCGCCCAGGTCCATCTCGGCATGCCAGACGGCGCGTGCCTGCCAGCCCAGCATGCCGGCGACGTGCAGGAAGTCGCGGTCGCTCCAGGTCCCGGGAAAGACGATCACCGCCACGCGCGGGCTGGCGCTCACGCGATGTCCTCCGCATCGCGCTCGGGCTCCGCCTCGGCGCGCAGCTCCCAGTCGGCGGTCTCCATCACCGGGTTCGCGAGCAGACGCCTGCACATGCCGGACACCGCCTCCTCGGCGGCGGCGTGATCGGCGGCGGTAAAGGCGATACGCAGCAGCTTTCCGGCCCGCACTTCCTCGACCGAGGCATAACCCAGCGCATGGAGCCCGCCGGTGATGGTCTGGCCCTCCGGATCGGCGATGCCGGGGCGCAGCCGAACGTGCACGTCGGCCAGCCAGCGCACTAGGCGACGCCCTCCGGTGGCTGCCAGGCCCTGCCGGTCAGGCGGCTGTAAGCGGTCACGTACCGGTCACGGGTGCCCGCGATGACGTCGTCGGGCAGCGTCGGCGCCGGCGGCTCCTTGTTCCAGCCGGAGGCCGCCACGAAGTCGCGGACGTACTGCTTGTCGAAGCTGGCCGGCGACGAGCCCGGTTCGTAGCGGGCCGCGTCCCAGAATCGGCTGCTGTCCGGGGTGAAGACCTCGTCGATCAGCGCGATCTGGCCGTCAATCCAGCCGAACTCGAACTTGGTATCGGCCAGGATCAGGCCGACCGCCGACGCCAGCTCGGCCCCCGCGCGATAGAGCGCCAGCGAGCGCTCCTCGAGCTGGCGGGCGACGTCGGCGCCCACCATGTCAACCAGCTGCTCGCGGGTGATGTTCTCGTCGTGGCCAACCTCCGCCTTGGTGGATGGGGTGAAGATCGGCTCCGGCAGGGCATCGGCTTCGCGGAGGCCGGCCGGCAGCGGGTGCCCCACCACCTGCCCGCTGCGCTGATACTCGGCCCAGCCCGAACCGGCCAGGTAGCCGCGCACCACGCACTCCGCGTCGATCCGTTCGGCGCGCCGCACGAGCATGGACCGGCCGGCGAGCTCCGGCGCACCAGCTCCGGCCGGCAGGTCACGCGCGTCGGCGGAGATGAAGTGGGTCGGGCCCAGGTTCGCCAGACGCTCGAACCACCACGCCGAGAGCTGGGTCAGCACGCGGCCCTTGTCGGGGATCGGCTGGTCGAAGACCACGTCAAAGGCCGACAGGCGGTCGGTCGCCACCAGCAGCAGCTGGTCGTCGCCGACGGCATAGGTCTCGCGTACCTTGCCGCGGTGCACCAGGGGGAGCCCGTCGATACGGGTGGAGAGCAACGTCACGACCGATCCTCCAAATCCTGTTCCGTTTCCTCGGGCTCCGCTAGCTCTCCGTGCTTGCCGCCGAGCCGCAGTCGCCGCTGCGCGTAGCCCTCAACCCAATCGAACGCCTCAAGCGTGATGATCACCAGCGCCGCGCCGCCCACCGCCACGACGTACAGGCCCGCCCCGGCGGCCATGCCAACCGCCGCCACCGCCCAGAGCGACGCGGCCGTGGTCAGCCCCCGGACGCTGCCACGGTAATGCAGGATGGCGCCGCCGCCCAGGAAGCCGACGCCGGTCACGATCTGGGCCGCAATGCGGGTCGGGTCGGAGAGCGGTCCGGGGAAGGCAAAGGCCGAGACGACGGTGAAGATGGCCGATCCCAGGCCGACCAGGGCGTGGGTCCGGAAGCCGGCCGGCTGGCGCTGCATCTCGCGCTCCCAGCCGAC
The DNA here is from genome assembly GCA_035273815.1 of Candidatus Limnocylindria bacterium. Classification (GTDB taxonomy): domain Bacteria; phylum Chloroflexota; class Limnocylindria; order QHBO01; family QHBO01; genus DASSCW01. The sequence goes on along the minus strand of DATEOS010000105.1, from coordinate 195 downwards.
GGCGGCGCCCAGCAGCAGGGCCACCAGCATGCGGAGCAGCGGCTCCCACTGGACGCCCATCTCCGGAAGCTCGGTCACCGCGGCCCTCCAGTGCCCGTTCCGATCGGCGGCGCGCCCTCCAAGGGCGGCAAGCCGCCGCCTCCGACCTCGCGACCGTGGCGCGCCTGCTCGATTGCCCACCAGGCGGAAACCGCC
>DATEOS010000104.1:0-3914 GCA_035273815.1 Candidatus Limnocylindria bacterium | reverse complement strand
GATCGCGGCGAAGAAGTGCGGGATCAGGCCGCCGCGTCCCATCGAGAAGAGCGAGCGCGTGGCCGCCGTGCTGCTGGAGTTCGCGTTGGCGAACGAGCTGTTGATGATCGCGAACACGACCAGGATGCCGCCGAGCGTGCCGAGCACCTCCTCTGCCATTCCGCCCCATGGGTCTCCGCCGTTGAACCCGAGGAACTCCCCTGCCATCCGATCGGGTCCGAAGTACACCGTCGCCGCGTAGTAGTTGAACACGTAGAACGCGCCGACCAGGATCGTCGACCAGATCACCGCGCGAGGGATCGTCCGGCGCGGCTCACGGGTCTCCTCACCCAACGGGGCGGCCGCCTCGAAGCCGATGAAGGCCAGCAGGCAGAAGATCATTCCCTGGAACGCCGGCAGCACGCCTTCGTCGCCGGGGACGAACACGCTCAGCGTGTTGTCCGCGCCCGCGTTGACAATGAGCACGGCCGATACGAATACGAAGATCGCGACCTCGATGATGCCCAGCACCACACCCGTCCGGGTGGAGATGGCGATGCCACGGTAGATGAGCCACCACAGCAGCAGCCCGCAGATGATGGCGAGCACGATCCACATCTCGGCGAAGCCCTCACCGATATGGAGGTAGGTCGTCAGGAAGGCGGCGCCGAAGAAGCCGAAGGCCGCCAGCAGGATCGGCGCGATCAGCGGTTCGGCCAGCGCGAAGGCCCAGGCCATGAGCCAGCCGAAGAACGGCCCGAGGCCACGGGCGACGTACGTGTACATGCCTCCGGCCGAGGGCAGATGCCTGGCCAGCTGGCCGATCGAGTAGGCCGTGAACAGGCAGGCCACCATGGCGAAGACCACCGCCAGTGGCGTGATGCCTCCGGCAAAGACGGTGGCAGCACCGATCGACAGGGCGGTCGCGACCGCCGGGGCCATGTGGGTGATGGACTGGAACAGGACCTCGGGCAGGCCGATGGCGTCTCGTTCCAGGCTTGGGGCTCGGTCCTCGGTGACGCTGGTCGCAGCCATACAGGGACTCCTCCTCCTCCTCCCCAATCGCGCATCCCCCTGGGCTCGGACTCCGCGCGACGGAGTCCGTCGGCAACGCGCCTATTGTCGGCAGCGCGTCAATCGCTGCGGATCACCACCAGCTGGTCCGCCGCCGATTCGGCACCCCACAGCTCGCCCGCACGGCCAAGCAGCTGCCGCACGTTCGCCGGGTCGCTCTCGGTCGGGAAGCTCATGAATGTCTCGGTGGTCGGGTCGAAGCGAACAATCGTCTGCGCGGTGAAATCAGTCAGCCAGACGGCATCGACGTCGTCGACGTAGACCGCGTAGGCCTGCGCGCCCGGCTCCGGCAGCGGCCACTCCTTCCAGGTGCCGTTTGCCGGGTTGTAGCGACCCACCTGCCCCACATTCCACTCGCTGACCCAGATCCTGCCGCGCGAGTCGGCCCACGTTCGGCGCAGCCCTGCCCCAGCGGTTGGCGGGTCGATCACCCGCACCGCGCCGCTCCGCCGATCCACGGCGCCCAGGTAGCTGCCGGCCAGCGAGCTGAAGTAGATCTCCCCGTCCGGCGTCGCGGTGATCCCGTACGGGCCAAATCCGCGCGGCGCGTTGAAGACCTCCATCTCGCCGGAGTCAGGGTCCAGGCGTCCGTAATAGCCGGTCTGCCCGGTGAACCAGAGCACCCCGTCCCCATCGAAGGCCGCCGTGTTCAGGTTGGCGTCCGGCGCGAACGCCGGCAGGGGGAAGCGAAGCACCTCTTCGGTCTGTGGATCGACGCGGACGATGGCATTCAGCCCACCATCGGTGATCCACGGCGCCCCGTCAGGCCCGACGATGACCCCGTGCGGCGCCGAGCCGGATCCCAGCGGGATCTCGCGCACGTTGCCGTTTGCCGGGTTGAGCCAGCCGAGCTCACCGCTGGCCTGGGCGGTGTACCAGACACCGCCATCGGCAGCCGGCGCAACGTCGTGCGGACCCGAGCCGGCGGGCACCGTGTAGGTCTGAACGCTGAAGGTCGGCGCGGCAGCCGGCGACGCCAGTGCCGTGGCGGTTGCCCGCGGCGTGGCCGTCGCCGGCGCAGTGGGCGTCGGATCCGACGTCGCGGCGCCACCGGTCGGCACGCTGGACGGGCCGCCGCTACACGCGATCAGCAGAAGCGGGCCACCCAGCGTCGCGGCGACGGATCGCGATCGTGACGTCGTCATGCAGAACCTACGCCACCGGCTACGGCTCGCGTTCAGCGTGCTCTGCTTCCAGCAGGTCGCTCGTGCGCCCGATCGCGGTGCGCAGCTCGTCCAGCGCCGTGAAAATTGACTCGTCCTCGACGCCGGCCTCCTCCATCTGGCCAAGCAATGCACGGTAGGCGACCGTGAAGTCCGGAATGGCAGCCTCAAGCCGCTGCCGGCCCGAATCGGTCAGGTCCAACAGACGAGCTCGTCGATCCGTTGGGTGCGGCCTCCGTTCGAACTCCCCCGACTCGATCAGCGGTCCGAGCAACGTCGCGAGCGTCGTGATCGGCAAGCCCAGGTCACGCGAAGCCTGCGTGAGCGTACGCGGTCCGTTGCCGAACAGGTAGCTGTAGAGCGCGTACTCCTCGCCGGTCATTTCGGTCCGTGCCAGGGCCAAGCGCATGAAGCGCCGCGCCGCCTGGTTCGTCAGATATAGCTGATAGAGGATGCTCAGGCGCTTCGCGGCGGGCTCGGCCATCGGGCAGTTGAACCTCAAGTGTTACGGATCCGTAATAGATAGTACGAATCCGTTCTATCTTGCCAGAGGAGGGTCGATGCAACCGCGCACAGCGAGCCCAGGCACGACGCTCATTGCCATCTCGCTCCTGCTGCTGACCGCGTGCGCCGGGCCGTCTGACGGCCAGCCCGCGGATCCATCGCCACCGGCTTCGGAGGCTCCAGCCATGCCGTCCCTCACGTTCGCCTTCACAGGCGAGTCGCCCGTGGTCACCCGTCAGCTGACGGGCCACGACGAATCGTGGATGAACCCCGGTGCGATCATCGAGCACGCGGGCGAGCTGCACATGTTTGCCAACGTCTTCAGCCAGTGGCCGGGCCACGTGACGTTCCCCCACCTCGTTTCGGAGGACGGCAGGAGCTGGAGGAAGGCGGATTCGTCGCCGGCCTTCAGCAGCGATGACATCCCCTTCGCGGACAGCGGCGCCGACGTCTCGGGAGGCTATGTCGCAGCGGATGGAACCTGGGTCCTCGTCTTCGAGACGGTCGAGACATCCGACCCGTGGGTGCTGGGCCGGGCCACCGCACCGGGACCCGATGGCCCGTGGGCAATCGATCCGGAACCGATCCTGACGCCGGGACCCAGTGGCAGCTTCGACGCTGGCGGCCTGCAGTGGCCCAGCGTCGTGCAGACCGAAGGCGGGTACCTGATGTACTTCACGGCCATCGATCGCCTGGGCGGCCGCGGGTCCATTGGCCTGGCAACGTCGGCCGACGGGCTGACCTGGACCAAGCACGGCCCGGTCCTCGCGGCGGAAGCCGATTGGGAGCGCGGACAGGTCGACCGGCCGCGCGTAGCCGTCACGCCGCAGGGACTGGCCATGGTCTACGCCGGTGGCCAGCTGACGGATCGCGGTTTGGCCTGGTCCCAGGACGGGATCAGCTGGCAGCGCGATGGCGAGCTGCCGATCATCACCCGCGACTCGTACCCGATCAGTGGCAACGCCTGGGATGCGGCCCTTGTCTACCGCGATGGAGCGCTGGACTACTACCTCGAGATTGGTTCCGCCAGCGGCGCCACCGCAAGCACGGATATCTTTCTCGCGACCGCCGCGTTGCCGTGAGGTGACGCCTACTCGATCGTCACCCGATGCGCAATGGCATCCGCGTGGACGAAGCGCAGCAGACGCTCGCCCTCCTCCCCGACCTCGGTCAGATCCCGGCCCCGGATCGGCT
>DATEOS010000103.1:0-6323 GCA_035273815.1 Candidatus Limnocylindria bacterium | reverse complement strand
GCGGCGCCGGCTGTTCGGGGGGCAGGCAGCCCGGCACCCGGATCGCGGTCTGCCGCCAGGCGCGCCCGCGGAAGCGGCTGACCGGCGCCAGCGTGCGACGGCTCAGGTCGGATCCCCGGCGGCGTAGGCGAGCGCGGCGCCGCGCACGCGGTCGAACTCGCCGGCCGCCAGCAGTTCCACCGGGCGCCGCCAGCCGAGATGCGCGCTGCGGCCGGTGAGCCATGCCTGTCGCGCCCGCGGGGCCATCTGCGCGCCCAGGATCTCCAGCACGGCCGCCAGGTCGTCCAGCTTGAGCCGGTACTCGGTGCGGCGGGGCCCCATACCCGCCCGCCAACGCTCGACCGTCCGCGGGCTGGCCCCGGTCGCCTCCGATACAACCCGTGCCGGCAGCCGCAGGGCAGTACTCGCATTCATCGCCACGGGACGATGTTATCGCCGGTTCAACTGTCGGTCAAACTGTCGGTGCCAGTCGGCGCAGCCACCGCAGCAGCAGCGCCTCATAGTCGGGCGAGACGGGCGCCGCCTCCTCGCCTTCAGCGCCGCGCGCCATGGTCGGAAAATGGCCCGTTCCCGGGAGCCGCACCGCCGTCAGCTGTTGCGGCCGGTCCTTGAAGGCATCGTCCCAGATCCGGCGGCTATCATCGATGGGCGTCCATCGGTCGTGCTCGCCATGGATCAGCAGCACCGGCATCGACAGTCGCGCGAGCACTGGCGCGACGTCGTAGTCCATCTCCAGGCGCCACTTGCCGTTCGCGCCGCTGTCGTCGGGCACCGGCGGCAAGAAGGCGGCGGCGTACCACGGTTCGCTCTCGATCGCGTGGATCTGGGCGGTCGCCTCGTCTCGATCCATCTCACCACGGGTCGCGGCGTCGACCGCGGCCCGCGTGGCGAGCGCCCGCTCGACCTCCGCTTCCGGGAAGCCGGCTCCGCGTACCGAGGTCTCGGTGACGTAGCGCATCTGTTGGGCCGGGGTCACAGCACAGGCGCCGACCAGGACCATGAACGCTACCTCGTTCGATCGCGAGGCCGCTTCCGGACCGATCCACCCGCCCTGGCTGAAGCCGAACAGGCCGATCAGGCGTGGATCGACCTCGGGCTGAGCGGCAGCCTGTGCCACGGCGGCCAGGGAGTCGGCGGCCAGCTCCGTGAAGTCGGCCGCCAAGAAATCACCCTCCGAGGCGCCGCTGCCGCGACGGTCGTAGCGCAGCACGGCGAAGCCGGCCGGCACCAGCAAGGCCTCGAGGTGGAGGAAGAGCCGGAAGTCACGCGTTCCGCCGCTGGCCCCGTGCAGCGTGACGATGGCCGGCCACGGGCCGACGCCATCGGGGAGGCTGAGCGTGCCGGCCAGGTGGATGCCGGCGCTGACGAACCGGAGCTCACGGCGCTGCACTCGAGCAGTCTGGCACCGCGGCAGGGAGTTCGCGGGCTACGAGATGGCACCCTCCGGTGCGCTCTCCCCCTCGCCCACGGACGCCGGCGTCTTCGGTGCGGCGTCCAGGCGCCGGACGGCCCGCACGCTGGACATCCGGAGCACCAGCGCCAACGGCACGCCGGCGAGGGCGGCAAACACGAATAGGGCCGCGTCGGCGCCGTAGGCATCCGCCAGCGGACCGGCCAGGGCGGCACCGGCCGGGAAGATCAGCAGCGAGACCATCCAGTCGTATGAGCTGACCCGGGAGATGCTCTCCTCGGGCACCTGCTGCTGCAGGGTGGTGTGCCAGAGCGTGTTGCAGATGGCGATTGCCACGGCCAGCAGCACCACGCCGATTGCCAGGACCGCCAGTGGCGGCGTCTGCGCCAGCAGCAGCAGCGCGGCGGGGGCCAGCAGCAGTGTGGCGAACGTCGCCACCAGCGGCCGCTCGGGCTTCCAGCGCAGCGCGATTGCGCCTCCAGCCAGACCGCCGAGGCCGAAGGCGCTCATCAGCAGGCCCCAGGCCGGGGCGCCGCCCAGGTCGCGCTCGACGACCAGCGGTCCCAGCACGAAGAAGGCGGCGAACGCCAGGTTGCCAAACGCGAAGGCGGCCAGCGATCCGACCAGCCACCGTCGGCTGACCACCTCGCGCCACCCATCGGCCAGGTCGCCCAGGAACGACTTGTGCTCGGCCGCCGGTGCCGTGGGGATGACCAGGCGCAGCAGGAAAATCGCACTGATCGCGAAGGAGGCCGCGTCGATGGCGAAGATCCAGCCCGCGCCCGCCACCGCCACCAGGATGCCCGCCGCGATCGGGCCGGCCATGTGGGCCGTGCTCTGCGACAGGTTCAGCAGGGCGTTGCCGGCCTGCAGGCGCGGCGGGCTGATGGTCTGCGGAATGAGGCCGATGATCGCCGGCCCGAAGAAGGCCGATGCGGCGCCGCTGAGCAGCGCGCCCAGGATGAAGACCCACAGCTCCCCGTTGCCGGTCAGGATGGCGACCGCCAGGCCCGCCTGTGCCACAGCACGGATCACATCGGACCCGACCATGAGCAGCCGGCGCGGCATCCGATCTGCCCAGACGCCGCCCACCAGCAGGAACAACACGCGCGGCACCATGAAGGCCGCCATCACGTATCCGAGATCCGCCGCCGAGTCGCTGATGCCCAGCACCGCGAAGACAAGCGCCACGCCCGACAGGGCGTCGCCGACCGCCGAGGTGGTCTGGCCGATCCAGAGTCGCCGGAAGTTGGGCTCCACCAGGGGCCCCAAACGGTTCAGCACGCGCTCCGCCCTTTCGATTCGACGTCGAGTAGCCCGAAGTCAAACTATTTGACGTCAAACGAATCAACCATGTCAAGGGGTTGGCGCGGAACGCTCCCCCACCGGCAGGCGGATGCTGATGGTCGTGCCGAGGCCGAGCTCCGACGAGGCGGAGATGGCACCGCCGTGAGCCTCGACCAGCGACCGGGCGATCGGCAGGCCAAGGCCGCTGCCGCCGCGCTCGCCGGAGCGGTAGAAGCGGTCGAAGATGCGCGGCAGCACGTCGCCGGCAATGCCCGGCCCGGTGTCCTGCACCTCGATCAAGACCGCGTCGCCCGCCGTGGCGCAGCGGACATTCACGGACCCGCCGGCCGGCGTCAGCCGCACGGCGTTGTCCAGCAGATTGCCGATCACCTGGCGCAAGCGCGACTGGTCAAGCTCCAGCAGGGGCAGGTCGTCATCGACCGAGCCGGACAGGGCGACCGACGCGGCATCGGCCTTGGCGCGGAAGGCGGCCACCGATTCGGCGAGCAGCTCCGCCAGGTCGGTCGGCTCCCGATGCAGCCGCAGAGCGCCGGTCTCGGACAGCGACAGCGTTCGCAGGTCCTCCACCAGCCGTTCGAGCAGCTGCGTCTCCTCCAGGATCGGCTCAAGGTGAGCGCGGTCGGCCGGGTAGAGGCCGTCCAGGATCCCTTCCACGTTTCCCTGGATCACGCTCAGCGGCGTCCTCAGTTCGTGCGACACGTCGGCCAGCAGCTGGCGCCGCTCAGCCGCATCGCGCTCCAGGCGAGCGCTCATGGCGTTGAAGGCGCGCGCCAGCCGTCGCAGGTCGCGCGGCCCGGCTTCCTGCACGCGCGCGCTGTAGTCCCCCGTCTCCACCCGGCTGGCGGCAGCCATCAGGTCGGCGATCGGTTCGGCCGATCGGCGCACGCCGCGCACCACCGCGCGTCCCACCAGCAACAGGGCCAGCAGGACCACCACGGCGGCCAGCACCGTTCCCGACCCGGTGCCGAACAGGGTGGCCAGCGCCCAGACCAGCAGCGCCGCCAGGCCGGCCAGGACGGTGAGCGCCAGCACGGCGAAAAGCACCGCCCGGCCGATGAAGCGGCGTCGCAGCCGGTGCCAGCCCTCCGGACCCTGAGGCGGCCATGGCTCGCCCTCCGGCCACCACGGCGGGCGCTCGCCCTCGCCCCAGCGGCCACGACGCCATTGTCCCCGGTGCCCCCACTCGGGCTCAGGCATCCGCCACCCGATAGCCGACCCCGTATACGGTGAGGAGGTATTGCGGATGGCGCGGGTCCAGCTCCACCTTGCGCCGGATGTTCTTGACGTGGGCGTCGATCGCCCGCTCGTAGGACTCCAGCGCCTGGCCGTGGATGGCGTCCAGCAGCTGAGACCGGGTGAAGACGCGACCCGGTTGGCGAGCCATGGTGGCCAGCAGCTCGAACTCGGTGGCGGTCAGCGCCACGCGCTGGCCGGCGACGGTCGCCTGCAGGCGCGGCACGTCCAGCGTCAGGTCGCCGACCGTGATCTGCTCCTCGCTGCCGTCCCGGGCATGGCGTCGCAGCACGGCGCGCACGCGCGCAACCAGCTCGCGTGGGCTGAACGGCTTGGTCAGATAGTCGTCCGCCCCAAGCTCCAGGCCGACGATCTTGTCCGTCTCGCTGTCGCGGGCGGTGAGCATGATCAGCGGCACGTCTGCCTCGCGGCGCAGCGCGCGGGTGACGTCGAGCCCGTCCACCTCGGGCAGGCCCAGGTCGAGCACCACCAGGTCCGGCCGCTCGCGCCGCGCGCGCATGAGCGCCTCGCGCCCGTCGCGGGCGGTCAGCACCTCGAAGCCGCCGTGCTCGAGATAGTCGCGCACGAGCTGCACGATCTTGGGCTCGTCGTCCACGACGAGGATGCGGGCCATCGGTCGCATGGTAGACGGGCGGGCGTCGCCGCCCGCCCGCATCGGTCTAGCCGCCTGAGACCGGCGGTTCGTTCCCCTGGGCGCCAGGCTCATGCGCCCGGCGGTGCCAGTCATCGAAGTGCTCCCGCGGTCCGCCGTAGCCGTTCGGCCGGTGATTCCAGTCCCGGGGGCCGCGGCCGCTCCATCGGCCCCAGCCGAAGATGGCCCGCAGCAGGCCGAAGATCAGGAAGATCGCAAGGATCCAGAAGAAGATCCCGAAGAAACCGAATCCCCAGCCCCAGCCGTGCCAGACGTACGGCCCGGGGTAGTAAACGACCGGAGCGCCGGATGGGGCGGCCACGGTCTGGGCAAGTCCGGCGCTGACGCCGGCGTTGTAGACGCCTGCGCCAATGGCCACGATCAGGCCGATGAGTAGCAACGTGGCGAGCACGCGGGCGAAGGTTCCACCCATGGTTGGTTGCTCCTTGATTTCACTGGGCCGGTCAATCCGGCCGCTCGACCTCAAGGCTGCGGGCGGCATGTGCGGAAACTGTGAACGTGGTAGGGAGACCTACAGCCGGGTGCGGTAGCGCAGCTCCTCGAACGCGATGCCGCCCAGGTTGCGGCTGCGGCTCGTGCCGTCCAGCCGCCAGCCGGCACGCTCGTAGATCCGCCGCGGCCGATGGTTGTCGGTGGCGGTCCAGAGCGTGGCGGTCGCGAATCCGTCCTCGCGCAGCGCCTCGATCGCGGCGGCCATGAGCGCCTGGCCGGCGCCGAGACCCCATGCCGCTGGCGCGGTGTAGAAGCCGTCCAGCTCGCCCGTCTCGGGTGACGCGTCGTCGTCGGCAGACGGCCGCACGATGGCGAATCCCACCACCGTGCCATCCAGCTCCGCCACCAGGGCGTGAGTGCGCTGGCCCGGGGCCAGCACGGAAGCGGCCCAGCGCTCCGGAAAACCGAGCTGCGAGAGGACCTCGGGCGGGAACATGTGCGGCCAGGCGGCGATGCCGGCATCCTGTTTGGCGGCGGTCATGGCGGGGAGGTCGGCCTCGGCTGCGGCTCGCACCGTGATCGGCTGCGTTTTCGTCGTCATGAGCCTGCGCATCCTCTCACGACCGGCGGCGCCCGTACCCGCCCTGTTAGGCTCGAATCGCCATGGAGCGGTTCCGCGCCTTCTGGCGCAGCTCGACCGCGGCGCTAGCCGAGCGCGACTTCCGCCTGCTGTGGATCGGGCAGACCGGCTCCTACCTGGGCGACGCGCTGGTGGGCGTGGCGCTCGCCTTCGCGGTGCTGGAGCTGACGGGGTCGGCCGCGGACCTGGGTCTCGTCTTCGCCGCCTTCGCCTTGCCCCGCGTCCTGTTTACGCTGGCCGGCGGCGTCTGGTCCGATCGCCTGCCGCGGCAGCGCGTAATGGTCGCCTGCGACCTGCTTCGCGCCGCTGCCCAGGCGGTGATGTCCACCCTCCTGATCACGGGCAATGCCGAGATCTGGCAGTTGATGGCCTTTGCCGTGGTGATGGGCAGCGCGGCGGCGTTCTTCATGCCGGCCTCCATCGGCCTGATGCCGCAGATCGTTGGCGCCAAGCGGCTGCAGGAAGCCAACGCGTTGATGAGCATCTCGCAGAGCGCCACTCACATTTTCGGGCCGCTGCTGTCCGGCCTGATCGTGGCCACCATCGGCGCCGGCTGGGCCTTCGCCATCGATGGCGCCAGCTTCCTGGTCAGCGCCGCCTTCCTGGTGGCGATGCGCATCCCCACC
>DATEOS010000102.1:0-3597 GCA_035273815.1 Candidatus Limnocylindria bacterium | reverse complement strand
CCAATCAGCTCGTTGGTGCTGCCCGGGGCGAGGTCGACGAGCGTTTCGTAGACCTGGCGCAGAACGCGGAACGACTCGCCGTCGCTGGTCAGCGCCGGGTCGAGGCTGGACGACAGGCGCGCGCCGCCGAAGACGAGCGTTCCGCCCGGCTGGCCGGCGCCCTCACTGGCACTCGGCTCGCCGCCGCTCGCCGACGGCGAGGTTGCCTCGCCGCCGCAGGCGGCCAGGACCAGCGCCATCGCCACGACGGCGGTGAAGATCCTCCTATGGTTCATCTATGAACCTCTCCTTCTCGATTGCTTGGCCTCCGGTGTGCCGGCGGCATGAGTTCCCACCTGTTGTTACCTCTAGCCCGAACGCGGGCGGCGAGGTTCATCCGCCAGGGCTCTCTCCATCGGTGGCCGGGCTGCCCGGGGCGGCCTCGGCATCAGGCACCGGGGCGGTGACCGCGGCCGCATCAGCCGCAGTGCCGGGGACGTCGGCGGCCGGCGCATGCACGACCTCCGGGATGCGCGTGCGCCGCTGGTCAGACGCCAGGTGGGCGACGCCGACATCGCTCTGCAGCGCATCCTCCGCGTAATGGCACGCGGCACGATGATCGCCGCCCACCAGCCGTAGTTCCGGATCGTCGGTGCGGCAGTTCTCCGGGCGGCCGAGCCGCTCGTAGAGCCAGCACCGCGTATGGAAGCGGCAGCCGGAAGGCGGGTTGGCCGGCGACGGAACGTCGCCGGTGAGAATTACGCGCTTGCGCCGCCGCTCGGCCTTCGGATCGGGGATCGGCACCGCGGACAGCAGGGCACGCGTATAGGGATGGGCAGGGGTCTCGTAGATCGCCGACGGCGGCCCGAGCTCCACGATCTTGCCCAGGTACATCACCCCGACCCGATCGGAGATGTGGCGGACCACGCTCAGGTCGTGGGCGATGAACAGATAGGTCAGGCCGAATTGCTCGCGCAGCTCCACCAGCAGGTTGAGCACCTGGGCCTGGATCGAGACATCGAGCGCACTGATCGGCTCGTCGCAGACGATGAACTCCGGCTCCACCGCCAGTGCCCGGGCGACGCCGATGCGCTGGCGCTGGCCACCGCTGAACTCGTGCGGGTAGCGGTTGGTGTAGTTCGGGTTCAGGCCCACCAGGCGCAGCAGCTCGCGCACGCGCTCCATCTTGGCCTTGCCCTTGGCCAGCTTGTGGGTGTCGATGGGCTCGGAGATGATCGAGCCGACCGTCATGCGCGGGTTCAGCGATGAATACGGGTCCTGAAAGATGATCTGCATCCGGCGCCGCATGCGCCGCAGGTCGTTAGGCGAGACGGAGGTGAGGTCCACGCCGTCGAACTTGACCGACCCAGCGGTCGCCTCACGCAGGCGGATCAGCGCACGGCCGGTGGTGCTCTTGCCGCAGCCTGACTCACCCACCAGGCCCAGCGTCTCGCCCTTGCGGATCTCGAAGCTGACATCGTCCACCGCGCGGACCTCGCCGCTGCGGCGCTGGAAGACGCCGGTCAGGATCGGGAAGTAGACCTTGAGGTTCTCGACCTCGATCAGCGGCGTCCCGGCATCCGGCTGGCCGTTCGTCTCCGGGCCGCTCTGCGGAACCGGCGCCTGAGCCACGTTGTCGGCGGTCATCGGATTGGCCTCGGTCACTGGATCCAGCCTCCCGGCTCCGTGCCGTGGCAGCGGGCGAGGTGACCCTCTTCCTCCCGCGGGCTGAGCTCCGGCTCCTGCTCGCGGCATAGGTCACGCGCGTACCGGCAGCGTGGCGAGAAGCGGCATTCCGGTCCTGGATCAATCAGGTCGGGGGGCAGGCCTTCGATCGTGCGCAGGCGTGAACCCTTCTGCTCGTCCAGGCGCGGCAGCGAGTCGAGCAGGCCCCAGGCGTACGGCATGCGGGGGTTCTCGAAGATCACGTCGACCGCGCCCGTCTCGACGATGCGGCCGGCATACATGACGTTCACCCGGTTGCACATCCCCGCCGCAATACCCAGATCGTGAGTGATCAGGATGACCGCCGTCTCGAATTCTTCTGACAGGGAGCGGATCAGATCGAGGATCTGGGCCTGGATGGTCACGTCCAGCGCGGTGGTCGGCTCATCGGCCAGCAGCAGCATGGGGTCACAGGCCAGCGCGATGGCGATCATCACGCGCTGCCGCATGCCGCCGGAGAACTGGTGCGGGTAGTCGCTCATGCGATCGCGAGCGCGCGGGATGCCCACCTTGCTGAGCAGCTCGGCCGCGCGGTCATCGGCTGCCTTGCGCGACAGGCCAAGGTGCACGCGCGCCGACTCGGCAATCTGGTACCCGATCGTAAGGGTCGGGTTGAGCGAGGTCATGGGGTCCTGGAAGATGAAGCCGATGCGTTTGCCTCGGAGCAGGCGCATCTCCTCGGTCGACAGCTTCATGATGTTGACGCCGTCGAAGATGATTTCGCCGTTCACGATGCGACCCGGCGGATTCGGAATCAGCCGGGTCAGCGAGAGGGCGGTGACGCTCTTGCCGCAACCCGACTCGCCCACCAGGCCAAGGGTCTCGCCGTAGTCGAGCTCGAAGCTGACGTCATCGACGGCGTGGACGACGCCGTCGGCCGTGAAGAAGTGCGTGGAGAGGTTCTTGACCTCCAGCAGCTTCCGCGCGTGCCGGCGGCTGTCCTGCAGTTGTTCGGCGAGGCGACGGCCCTCCTCCGTCGCGATGGTGATGTCTTCGGGCAGCTCGGTAAGCGCCGGGCCGCCCGGTGCCCGATCCTGATCGTCGGTGACGGTCAAATTACTGCTTTCCCTTCAGCTTCGGATCCAGAGCGTCGCGAAGGCCGTCCCCCAGGAATGTGAAGCTCAGCAGGGCGATCGCCACCGCCAGGGCCGGGAAGAAGACGAGATGCGGGTCGCCACGAATGTAGTCGCGACCGTCATCGATCAGGCTGCCCCACGAGGCGCGCGGGGCCTGGGCGCCGATGCCCAGGAAGGCGAGGGTCGCCTCCGCCAGGATGGCGCCCGGGATGCCAAGGGTGACCGCCACGATGATCGTGCCGATCGAGTTCGGCAGCAAGTGCCGGCCGACGATACCGCGATCGCGCACGCCGATTGCCTTGGCCGCCTCGACGAACTCCGTCTCCTTGAGCGAGAGCAGCTGGCCGCGCACCAGCCGCGCCATGGTGATCCACGACGTGATGCCAATGGCGATGAACACCAGTAACAGCCCGTCCAGCGCTCTGCCGAACCATGTCTCCCGGAAGGCCACCGTCAGGATGATGATGAAGAGCAGATCCGGGAATGCGTAGATCACGTCCGTGAAGCGCATGAGGTAGTTGTCCATTCGACCGCCGAACCAGCCCGCCATCGCGCCGACCGGGATACCGATGATCAGCACCACGACCTGCACCACGATTGCCACGGTGAAGCTGATCTGCGCGCCATCCATGATGCGGCTCAGCAGATCACGGCCGAGCTGATCGGTGCCCAGGACGTGGCCGTCCGTCATTGGCGGAATCGGCCCGTTGTACGGTGCGGTTGCCGCCACGTCCTGCTGCTTGTAGTCGTACGGCGCCAGCCATGGCCCGAATATGGCGATCAGCGCAAAGACGATGACGAGGAACAGCCCCACGAG
>DATEOS010000101.1:0-2181 GCA_035273815.1 Candidatus Limnocylindria bacterium | reverse complement strand
CGTGCCGTGCCTGATCGCGCTGGCACTTGCGGGCAAAGCCGGCAAAGGCGCGGCGTTCGTCCCGCAGCTCGACTCCGCACTGCCGGCGGTGGCTCTCGAAGCGCTGCCAGAGCCAGTACGGGTTGTGCGAGGGGGCGAGCTCGGCCGCCATGGCCCGCGCCTCCCCGGCTTCCAGCGGCAGCCGCCAAGGCCGTGTGGCGTGCAGGCCCTCGGGCGTCAACCGGCCTTGTGGTCGGCGCAAGAGGCTGGCGAGCAGGCCGCCTGGATTGCGTACCCTGCCCTTCTCCCGCTGCTGCCAGACATGCGCCACGGCCCGCACGACGGGGCTTGTGCCATGCCGCTCGATCGCCTGGTTGAGGTGGCGGGTGGCAAGGCCAAGCCGGTGTGCCTGCTGGCGAGCCTCGATCTCACGCTCGGTAGTCTCGTCCAGGCTGGGCTGGCGTTGCTCGGGTTTGTAGAGCCTGTTGCAGAATCGAGCCCTGAGTTGCGGAACGGGGCCGCTGGGCTACGGGTGGAAGGTTTGACGGGCGGGCAACGGCGTGATTCGCTCCGGCGGTGATCCGAGGAGGGACAGGGATGGCCCGCTTCTTCCGCGAGCCGGACCGCCGGCAACGTTACCTGCTGCCGGTCGACATGATGGACTGGCTGCCCGAAGGTGACATCGTCCACCTGATCGTTGATGCGGTGGCGCTGATGGACCTGTCCGGCTTCGAGGCCACCTGCAAGGTCGGCAAGGCCGGCCAGGCGCCCTTCTCCCCGCGGGTTCTGCTGGCGCTGCTGATCTATGCCTACAGCCACGGCATCCGTTCGAGCCGCGCGATCGAGCGGCTCTGCGGGCGCGATGTCGGCTATCGCTTCATCGTCGGCGCCGCCGTTCCCGACCACAGCGTGATCGCCCGCTTCCGGCAGCGGCATGTCGAGCGGATGAAGGCCGTGTTCCTGGCAGTGCTGGAGCTGTGCCGTGCGGCCGGGTTGATCCGGCTGGGGCTGGTGGCGCTCGACGGCACCAAGGTCAAGGCCAATGCCGCCCTCGATGCCAACCGCACCGCCAGCAGCATCGAGGCGGAGATCGCCCGGATGCTGGCGGAAGCGGAAGCGGTGGACGCCCGCGAGGACCGCCAGTTCCAAGACCAGCGTGGCGACGGGTTGCCGGAGGGGCTGACCAAGGCTGCGGATCGGCAGGCGCGCCTGATGGCGTGCAAGGCGAAGCTGGAGAAGCGTGCGGCTGAGGCTGTGGCCCGCCAGCAGGCGAAGATTGATGCCCGCAGGGCGGAGGAGCAGGCGACCGGCAAGCGCCGGCGAGGCCGCAAGCCAAAGGCGCCTGATCCAAGCGTCGATCCGGATGCGGTGGCGAACGTCACCGATCCCGAGAGTGGCATCATGAAGACCCGCCAGGGCTGGGTCCAGGGCTACAACGCGCAGATCGTGGTGACGCGCGACCAGATCATCCTCGCCGCCGACGTGACCACCGAGGCCAACGACAGCCATCAGCTCACCGGCATGCTCAACCAGGCGCAGGCGAACGTCGAGATCGTGCTGGGCGAGGACGCTGTGCTGGGTGTTGCCGTGGCGGACGCGGGCTACTGGTCAGACGCGAACGCTGCCACCGAGACCGAAGAGTGCGAGCTGCTCATCGCCACGCAGAAGGACCACAAGCAACGCGCGGCCCTGCGCGAGGCGCCGCCGCCGCGCGGGCGCCTGCCGAAGCGGATGACGGCGCGGGCGCGCATGGAGCGCAAGCTGCGGACCAGGCGGGGCCGCAGCCTCTATCGCCAGCGCGGGCAAAGCGTCGAGCCGGTTTTCGGGCAGATGAAGGACCGTCAAGGCGCAGACCGGTTCAGCATGCGTGGGACGGACCGCTGCCGTGGCGAGTGGCAGCTCGACGCCGCGGTCCATAACCTACGCAAGCTACACCGGGACTCCGTCCAGCGCGCAAAAGCGGGCGGAAGAGGCGCACAGACCAGCCACAAAGCAGCCGCCAGAGGGACATGATACCGCCCTCCCTACCGTGCCGAGCCGCCCACGGCGCACCACGCACCGATCCGCTATCAATTCAGCAACAGGCTCCTCGGTCCAGCGCATAAGATATTGCTGGCCGGTGACCATGCACTCGATGAGGCTCATGGGCTCCGTCGCCAGCTGGCGGGATTCGCAGCGCGCCGGGTCCTTCAAGAGGCAGGC
>DATEOS010000100.1:0-2223 GCA_035273815.1 Candidatus Limnocylindria bacterium | reverse complement strand
GGCGACCGCTGCTGGCGCGACCTGACCTGCCTGTACTACCACCACGAGACGCAGCCGATGCCCGGACCGCTGAGCTGGTTCTTCCACCGGCTGCCCAAGCCGCTGCACCGCATGGAGGTTCTCGGAAACCACATCACCCAGCTGATCGTCCCGTTCGGGTTGTTCGCGCCGCAGCCGGTGGCCGGCATCGCGGCCGCCATCATGATCGTGACGCAGCTGTGGCTGGTCGCCTCCGGCAACTTCGCCTGGCTCAACTGGCTGACGATCATCCTGGCCTGCAGCGTGCTCGACGACCGCATGTTCGCCGCGGTGCTGGGCGTGCGCGCGCCAGTCGACGCGCCGACCGCGGTGCCCACCTGGTTCGGCGTGCTGGTCCTCGCGTTCACTGCCCTGGTGCTGGTGCTCAGCGTGCGGCCGGCCCGCAATCTGCTGTCGCCGCACCAGCGGATGAACAGCACCTTCGACCCGCTGCACCTGGTCAACGCCTACGGGGCGTTCGGCAGCGTCGGCAAGGTCCGTTACGAGGTGGCCATCGAGGGGACCGCCGACGCGGCGATCTCCGCGCACACCGAGTGGCGCGAGTACGGCTTCAAAGGCAAGCCGGGGGACCCGGCTCGGATACCGCGACAGTGGGGTCCCTATCACCTGCGCCTGGACTGGTTGATGTGGTTCGCAGCGATCTCCCCGTCCTACGCGCGGCCGTGGATCGGGCCACTGCTGCAAGGCCTACTGTCCAACAATCACGACATCGTGAAACTGTTGCGTCACAACCCATTCCCCGACCGACCGCCGACCTACGTACGCGCGCTGCTCTACGAGTACCGCTTCACCACCGGGACAGAATTGATTCGCGATCGGGTGTGGTGGCGCCGCGAGCTCGTCGGCGACTACCTGCCGCCCATCGACGCCGATCGGGTACGCAGGTTCGTGTCGTAACGGCAGTGGGTATCCCGTGCCAGCGGCAGGGCCGCTGACGGCGGGAGGACCGATGCTGGGCTGGCTGGATCGACTGCAGCAGCGCAGCCGGGCGGCCGGCTTCGTCATTGCCGTCATCTACAAGTACGTCGACGACCAGGCCAACTATCTGGCCGCGCTGATCACCTACTACGCGTTCGTCTCGTTGTTCCCGCTGTTGCTGCTGCTCACCACGACCCTCGGGGTGATACTCCGGGAAAAACCCGAGTGGCGGGAGCAGATCGTGGACTCCGCCATCAGCCAGCTCCCGTTGCTCGGCAACCAGCTCAGTGAGCCCAGCGCGCTCAGCGGTGGGACGACCGCCGTGGTGATCGGCATCGCCGGTGCACTCTACGGCGGCCTGGGCGTGGGCACGGCCGTGCAGAACGCCATGGATACGGTGTGGGCGGTGCCCCGCTATGTGCGGCCCGATCCGATCAAGGCCCGGCTGCGCAGCCTGATGTTGTTGGTCGTGCTGGGGTCGGCGTTGATCGCCACGACCCTGCTCACCGCGATCGGCCGGAGCTGGGCCGCCCTCGGCATCGTCGGGACCGGCGCCGTGGTGGTCGCCGCCCTGGCGCTCAATACCGCCGTCTGCGTCGCCGCATTCCGGGTGTCCACGGTGCGCGAACTGACCGTCCGGGAGGTGCTGCCCGGAGCGGTGGCGGCCGCGGTGCTGTGGCAGCTGCTGCAGTGGTTCGGCGCGACCTATGTCGCCCGCGTGGTCGCGTCGGCCAGTGTGACCAACAGCGTGTTCGCCATCGTGCTGGGCCTGCTCGCGTTCCTGTACCTGGTGGCCACCTCGCTGTTGGTGTGCGCCCAGCTCAACGCGGTGCGCGTGGACCGGCTGTACCCGCGGGCGCTGCTGACCCCGTTCACCGACAACGTCGACCTGACCGTCGCCGACCGGCGTATGTACACCGGGCAGGCCGAAGCTCAGCAGGCCAAGGGATTTCAGCGGGTGGATGTCAGCTTCGACGAACCCGACAACCCGGACAGCGCCGGGGACAACGTTTCCCGCCGACGGGACGAGGGTATCGCCGAAGCCGACCACTAGGGATGGGGGAAGCGTTGTGAGCGTTACCAGCAGGGCACGGTCGATCACCCGGTTCGGGGTGAAGGTCCAGCGTCGGATCGTCATCGCGCAGGCCCTGCTGTGGCCCACGCTGATCCTGACCGGCGCGGCCGGGGGCACCGCGGTGGCCGTCGTGATCCGCCGACGCCGGCCCGCCGCGCCCACGTACCCGGATCCGTTCCCGGACTGAGCAT
>DATEOS010000099.1:0-2404 GCA_035273815.1 Candidatus Limnocylindria bacterium | reverse complement strand
CGGGCTCGGGGGCGCGGTCGTCGGGATCGGGGTGGGGCTGTGGGGCGCGACCCGGCGGCCGGGTCAGCGCTCCTCGACGATGTCGCGGCGGTAGGTGCGTGCGGCCAGCGCGTAACAGCCCAGCGCCACCAGCTGCATCGTCGGCACCAGGATCAGCAGGGCGCGGCCCAGCGCCTGCGGTCCCAGCTCGGCGGTCAGTGAGTCGCTGATCACGCCGGTCAGGAACGGGCCGATCGACCCGAGTGTGGCGTTGAAGAACAGGAAGATCGCCGACGCCGTGGCGCGCTGTTCAGGCAGCACCAGACGCTGGATGGCCGCGATGGACGGTGCCAGGTAGGCGGTACCGATGACATAGCCCAACGCCAGCAGCCACACGCACAGCACCTGGCTTTCGACCACGAACGCCAGCGCCGAGGCGGGCAGCAGGACCGCGGTCAGCACCACCACGATCCACAGCAGCCAGCGCGGGTCGCGGGCCGCGAGCCGGTCGGCGATACGGCCGACGATCAGCAGACCCAGGATCCCGGTCAGCCCGGTGGCCAGTCCGTACTCGATGCCGACCTCGCCGAGCGACATACCGCGGGTGCGCATCAGGAAGGCCGGGGCGAACGTGGTCAACGAGTACCCAGCCGCCGAGATCAGCGCGGTGCCGCCGACCATGGCCAGGAAACTGGGTTTGCGCAGCAGATCCCACCAGTTGACCGAGGCGGCGCGGTCCTGTGGCGGCGGGGCGGGCAGGGACTGGCGGCTGCCGACCACCCACAGCACCAGCGGGGCGAGCAGCACGCTGATGCCGCCCATCACGACGAAAGCCGTTCGCCAGCCCAGGCTCTCGGCGAGCAGGCCACCGCCGAGCAGGCTGGCGGCGCTGGCCAGCGGTATGGACATGGTGATGACGGCCAGTGGTGCGGACCGGCGCTCCGGGACGAAGTTGCGGGCCACGTAGGCGTGCGCGGCCGGGCTGCTGCCGGCCTCGCCGACCGCCACGCCGACCCGGGTGAGGGCAAGCTGGAACCCCGACTGGACCGCGCCGCCGAGCATGGTCATGGTGCCCCACAGGGTCAGGCAACCCGCGATGACGGTGCCGAACATCCCACGGTCGGCGATGCGGGCGATCACGATACCGAGCACCGCGTACACGATCAGGAAGCCGAAACCGTTGATCACACCGATTGCGGTGTCGGACAACGCCAAATCCTGTTTGATCGGTTCGGCGAGCACGCCGGGCAGGAAACGGTCGACATAGTTGAGGGTGCCCACCAGCGCGAGCACCGCCACCGCGGCCCAGGCCCGGCGTGGCCCGTGCATATCGAGGGGCTCGAGCCCGGCCGCGACCGGTGTTGCCATCTGTTCCTCCGGGGTGATCAGTTTCCGAGCAGCTTTACACCGGAGGGGTGAGATTGTCATGCGTTCGTCGCATCGGCGCGCAGCGCGCTTGACGTTGCGCGGGACATGATTAACGCGCATTGACGAATTGTTAACACACGCCGTTTGTGCCTTTGCAACGATGGGTGCCGTGTCTGATGCCCTCAACACCCTCAACAGCTATATCTGGAGCAACGCCCTGGTCTACCTCTGCCTCGCGGCCGGGGTGTACTTCTCGATCCGGTCGCGGTTCGTGCAGGTGCGTCAGTTCAAGGAGATGATCCGGCTGATGCTCAAGGGCGAGAAGTCGCCCTCCGGAGTGTCCTCGTTCCAGGCGCTGACCATGTCGCTGGCCGGCCGGGTCGGCACCGGCAACATCGCCGGTGTGGCCACCGCGATCGCTTTCGGTGGGCCCGGCGCGCTGTTCTGGATGTGGGCGGTCGCGTTTCTCGGTGCATCGACGTCCTTCGTCGAGTGCACGCTCGGGCAGATCTACAAGACCCGGGACCCCCTGACCGGCGAGTACCGCGGCGGGCCGGCCTACTACCTGAGCCGGGCCATGGCGCATACCAAGGCCGCTCCGGTGTTCAAGGTCTACGGCCTGGTCTTTGCCGCGGTCACGGTCATCGCCTGCGGTGTGCTGCTGCCCAGCGTCCAATCGAATTCGATGGCGTCGGCGATGAACCAGTCGTGGGGCGTGTCCAAATGGGTCGTCGGCGTGTGCACGGTGATCCTGCTGGCGTTCGTGATCATCGGCGGCGTCAAGCGTATTGCGGCGTTCGCCTCGATAGTGGTGCCGTTCATGGCCGTGGTCTACATCGTGCTCTCGATGATCATCGTGCTGGCCAACGCCGACGCCCTGCCCGGCGTGGTCAAGCTGATCTTCGAGAGCGCGTTCGGCCTGGACGCAGGTTTCGGTGCCATCGTCGGCGCCGCCGTGATGTGGGGCGTCAAGCGCGGTATCTACTCCAATGAGGCCGGCCAGGGGACCGGCCCGCACGCGGCGGCCGCCGCGGAGGTGTCCCATCCGGCCAAACAG
>DATEOS010000098.1:0-5133 GCA_035273815.1 Candidatus Limnocylindria bacterium | reverse complement strand
GACGACCGGCCCCTGCACGCAGGGGCACTCGCGGAGGCCCTGCGGGACTGGATCGCCGGCGACCACGCGCCGGCACTCGCCATGGCACCGCATGCCAGCGGCCTCGACGCCGCGGAGACCCAGGCCGTCCCGGTCGTGCGTCCGGCTGCGCTCCCGGCCACGCCACGTCGACGGCCGCCCTATCCGGTGGCCATCCTGGCGGGCATGCTGCTGGTCGTGGTGGCACTGGCCGGCATCGGGCTGGCCGTATCCGGCGGGCTGCCGGCGCTGGGGGAGGCGCCATCGGCCACGCCGTCGGCGCGTGTGACGCCGATTCCGACGCCGTCCTGGCGGCCGGCGCTGCTGGCCGCCTACCGGGACGGGTGTGGCGCGTCGCTGGACCGGTCAGAGCTGCAGGGCCTCAGCCGCAACGAGGCGGAGGCGATGGTGGCCGAAGCTGTCCAGGATTGCCAGCACGACGAGGACCGCGGCAAGGGCAAGGGCAAGGGCCCTGGCCACGGCGGCAATGGTGGAGGCGGAAAGGGCGGGAAAGGTCCCGGCTAGCCGGCGATCGGCTGCAGGAAGAGGCTGACGATCTCGCCGCCCTCAACCCGGAAGTTGGCCTCCACGTGCATGCTCTGCACGCCTGGTCGCATGACCGTGACGTCGGCGATGAAGCTGCCGCCCATGTTGCGGCTGTCATTGGTGTACATCCGGAACCCGTCGCCCGCGCGCACGAACCAGCCGCCCACCCGGTCGCGACCGCGCAGGTTG
This sequence comes from Candidatus Limnocylindria bacterium, assembly GCA_035273815.1. GTDB lineage: Bacteria > Chloroflexota > Limnocylindria > QHBO01 > QHBO01 > DASSCW01. The sequence goes on along the minus strand of DATEOS010000098.1, from coordinate 4,380 downwards.
GTGCGCTCATCGGAGCCCGGCACGGAGATGCCCATGACCGCGTTCTCGGAGAAGAGTGCGATCGCCTTCTCGCGCTGGTCGTCGTTGATCAGCTCGAAGAAGAGATCGACGGTTTCGGTGGCTCCCATGCCCGCAGTCTACCGGGACCTCGCCCGGCATACTCTCGGTCATGTCGCTCCGAATCGGCCTCATCGGCTGGGGGACCATGGGCAGCGCGCTGGGCGCGCAGGTCGCGGATGGGCCGCTGCCGGTCGAGTTGGTTCGGGTGGGCCTGCGAGACCCCGCCCGGCCGCGGGCGGTGCCGCTGCCGACGGGCGTGGCAGCGACATCGGTGGCGCAGCTGCTGGCCGATGACAGCCTGGACGCGGTGGTCGAGCTGACCGGGGGAATCGACGAGCCGCTCGCCTGGTCCCGCGCCACCCTGCGCGCGGGCCGCGCCTACGTCACCGGCAACAAGGCACTGCTGGCCACGCATGGCGGCGAGCTGGCCGACCTGGCGCGGCAGAGCGGGTCCGCCCTGCTGGGTTCGGCCAGCGTCGGTGGGGGAACGCCCATGATCGAGACGGTCCAGCACCTCGCCTCGGCCGGTGGCATCGACCGCATCCGGGGCCTTCTGAACGCGACCACCACCTTCATCCTGGCCGCCATGGGTGAGGGCCGCAGCTATGACGATGCCCTGCGGAAGGCCCAGGAGGCCGGCTACGCCGAACCGGACCCCACCTTCGACGTCACCGGGCGCGACGCCGCCCAGAAGATCGCCATCCTGGCCTCCGTCGCCTGGGGCCGCTGGCGACCGGAGCACGAAGTCGCCACGCGCGGTATCGTCGGCATCCGCGTCGAGCCAGGCGACACCCAGCGCCTCGTTGCCGAGGCGGATCAGCGAGGCGTACGGGTGGGACCCGTCGCGCTTGGTGCGGATGACCCGATGGCCGGCGTGTCCGGCATCGAATGCCTGCTGGAGGTGCAGCTGCGTGAGGGAGCCGTCTTCCGTGTGGCCGGCCCGGGTGCCGGAGGCCCGGTGAGCGTGCGCGCCACCTACGCCGATCTTGGACGCCTGCTGGCCGGTGAGCGCCCCATCCTCTTCGCCCCGCGGGTGGCCGGGTGAGCGACTGGCCGGTTGTCGGCGTGGCCGGCGCCCGCGGTGTGGTCGGCGGCGCCTTCCTGTCCATCCTGGCCGATGCCGGCCTGCCGGCCGCCGCGCTGCGCGCCTTCGGCGCCGATGAGGGGAGCGTTGGCTACGCCAATGCGTCCGTGCCGACCCGCCCGCTCGATGAGCCGGCCGCATCGGAGCTGGATGTTCTGTTCCTCGCCACCGATGGCGCCACCTCGCGTCAGATCGCCGCTGGCCCGGGACGGGTGGTGCCGCTGATCGTTGACAACTCGAGCGCCTTCCGTTTGGACCCGCAGGTCCCGCTCGTCGTGCCGGAGGCGAACGGGCACGCCATCGGCCGCCGCACGGGCAACCTGGTCGCCAACCCGAACTGCACCACCGCCGCGGCGGTGATCGCGCTGGCGCCGATCCGCGACCTGGCGGGCCTGGAGTCGGTCGACCTCGCGTCGTACCAGGCGGTCAGCGGCGCCGGCCGCGCCGCCCTGGCCGCCTACGAATCGGAGCGTGCGGCTGGCGGCACGGTCCAGGCCGAGGGCTCGCCGTTCCATGGCCGGATCGCGGACAACGTGGTGCCCCAGATCGACGTCCTGGACGACGAAGGCTGGACCGGCGAGGAGCGAAAGATCATCGCCGAGCTGCGCAAGATCCTGGAGCTGCCCGACCTGGACATTTCGGCCACGGCGGTCAGGGTACCCGTGCACACCGGCCACTCGGTCGCCCTCCACGTCCGGACGAGCCGCGAGGTCCCGCTGAAAGAGGTCATGGAGGCGCTGGCTGCCGCTCCGGGGCTGGAGTACCGGCACGCCACTGGCAGCAATCGTCATCCAATGCCGCTCGATGTCGTCGGCCGCGATCCCGTCCTGGTCGGCCGCCTGCGATCCATCCCGGGGCGCCAGCGAGGACTGGCGCTGTTCCTGAGCTCGGACAACCTGCGCAAGGGTGCTGCTCTCAACGCGATCCAGATCGCCGCCTGCGCCGATCCCGATCGCTTCGGCCGCCTTGCTCCACCACCGCGCTGAACGGCTGCCCGCCATCGGCTTCACCCCCTTGGGAGGAACTTCCACTGTGTCCACGCCGACCTTCGCGACCCTTGCCAGGGACTTCCTGGCAGAGCAGTACGACGAGCATCCCGTTCGCTCCAGCGGAATGGGCCTCACCCAGTACGACGACCGGCTCGACGACCTGAGCGGCGACGGCTTCGAGCGCCGCGCCGCCTCGGCCAGGACCTGGCGCGAGCGGTTCTCCGCCATCCCGCACGAGCTGCTGACCGCGGATGAGTCGATCGACCGTGACCTGATCGTCGGCACCCTGACGGAGCAATCGGTCTACGACGAGTGGCGCGTCTGGGAACGCCACCCGGACACCTACCTGAATCCCGGCCAACATGGCGTCTTCGTGCTGTTCCTGCACCAGCTGCGTCCGGAGCAGGACCTGGTCGCCAGCGCCGCCGCCCGCCTGAGGCAGGTTGCCGCCAACCTGGACGCCGGCCGAGCCAACCTGCGGCCGGAGCTGGTGCCGGAGATCCTGCTGGATCGGGCCATCAAGCAGGCCCGGGCGGGCGCCAACTACGCCCGCTTTCTGCTGCCGCAGCAGGTGGCTGAAGAGCACCAGGCGACCCTTGCCGAGGCCGGCGCCGATGCCGCCGTTGCGTACGAGGCGTACGCGGAGTTCCTGGAATCGCTGCGGCCGCAGGCGCACGGCGACTGGGCGTTCGGCGAGGAGCGCTACAACACCGTCCTGCGCGACGCCGAGATGCTCTCCTTCGACGCGCGCGCCCTGCGCGAGCGCGGCCGCCAGCAGATCGAGGAGCTGACCGGACTGCTGCGGGCCGGTGCCAGGGAGCTCTCCGGCTCGGAGGACTGGCACGCGCTGCTGCTGGAGCTCAACAAGGATCGCCCGGCCACGCCGGAGGCCATGCGGAGTGGGTACGAGGAGTGGACCGAGCGCGCGCGCCAGTTCCTGCACGACAAGGGCCTGGTCAGCTTCCCTGCCGGGGAGGAGTGCCTGGTGGTCCCGTCGCCGCCTTTCGAGCGCCCGGTGCTGGCCGTCGCGTCGTACGCCTCCCCGCCCAGCTTCGCCGAGACGATGCGCGGCCACTTCTTCGTGCCCTATCCGCCGGATGGCGCCAGCCCGGAGGAGATCGCCAAGCGGCTCGAGTCGAATGCCTACCCGGCCATCCCGACCACCGCCGTGCACGAGGCGTATCCGGGCCACCACTGGCACCTGGTCATGGCCAAGGGCAACCCGTCGCACGTGCGGCAGCTGTTCGGTACGAGCTACTTCGCGGAAGGCTGGGCGCTCTATGCGGAGCGGATGATGGAGGAGAACGGGTTCTACGACGACCTGCGGCACGTGATGTACCGCTACGAGGCCACGCTCTTCCGGGCGGCCCGGATCGTGACCGATACCAGCCTGCACCTGGGTGAGATGACCCATCCGGAGGCCGTCGAATTCATGATGGCCAACTCGTCGATGACCGAGCCGACCGCCGTGGCCGAGGTGACGCGCTACTGCTCGTGGCCCACCCAGGCATCGTCGTACCTCACCGGCTGCCTGGAGATCCTGCGTATCCGGGACCGATACATGGCGGCTCGCGGGACCGATGTTTCCGACGTCGCCGCCCTGCGCGACTTCCACGACGCCATCACCAGCTCCGGCACGCTGCCAATCGCCCTGGCCGAGCGCGCCGTGATGGCCACCGTGGCCCGCGGCGCATGAGCACGGTCGCCTCCGACGTCGACCGGTTGGCGGAGGGCTACTGGCAGGCCACCCTCGACGCCGACCCCCTGCAGGCCACGGCCGTCGGCGCGCCCGGGCACAACGACCAGCTGCCCGACCTGACGCCAGCGGGCCACGCAGCCCTGATCGCCCGCTTCGAGGCGATCCTCCGCGAGGCGGACTCGGCGGAGCCAGACGCGGCCGATCCGGAGCAGGCCCTGACCCTGGCCGCGTTGCGCCAGTCGACCGACGCGACGCTGGCGCTGCTGCGTGCCGATGCGCACTCGTACAGCGTGGACGCCACCTGGGGCCTGCAGGCCGCCATCCTCTCGGCGCCGTCGTACCAACCGCTGCACGATCCGGCCGACGGGCAGGACATGCTCGCCCGCTGGCGGGCCATCGCCCCCACGCTGGCCGAGATGGAGGCCAGCCTGCGCCGCGGCCTGGCGGACGGCCGCAGCCCGATTCGCGCCTCGATCGCGCGGGTGGTGGAGCAGCTGGACGACGTGTTGGCGCAACCGGATGCCGATGGGCCCCTGCTGGCGCCGCTG
>DATEOS010000097.1:0-29276 GCA_035273815.1 Candidatus Limnocylindria bacterium | reverse complement strand
GACGTCACTCCCATCCCGCACAACGGCTGCCGCCCGCCCAAGCGGCGCCGGGTCTAGGGGAAGAGATGGCTCGATACACAGATCCCGTCTGCCGCATCTGCCGCCGCGAGGGCCTGAAGCTCTTCCTGAAGGGCTCGCGGTGCTACAGCCGCAAGTGCTCCTTCGAGCGCCGCAGCACGCCGCCGGGCATGAACATCCAGCGCCGCCGCAAGGTGAGCGAGTTCGGCATCCAGCTGCGCGAGAAGCAGAAGGTCCGCAAGAGCTACTCCGTCCTTGAGAAGCAGTTCCGCAACTACTTCGAGAAGGCGGAGCAGCGCAAGGGCATGACCGGCGAGAACCTGCTGCGCATGCTCGAGATGCGGCTCGACAACGTCGTCTTCCGGATGGGCCTGGCCCGATCGCGCGCCGAGGCGCGCCAGCTGGTGACCCACGGTCATTTCACCGTCAACGGACGCCCCACCAACATTCCCAGCTTCGGCACCAAGATCGGCGACCGGATCGAGGTCCGGGAGAGCCGCCGAGGGCGGGAGTACTTCAAGGGCGCTTCCGAGCAGATCAAGGCGGCGCAGGTCCCCGAGTGGGTCAGCGTCGATGCGGCCAAGCTGTCGGGCTCGATCCTGTCGGAGCCGGCCCGCGAGCAGATGCCAATGGAGTTCAACGAGCAGCTCGTCGTCGAGTTCTACTCGCGATAGGGCGTCAGGAGTCACGTACTTTTCATGATCGAACTTGAGACCACGCCGGCACCGCGCATCGAGGAGACCGAGGCGGAGGGCAACCTCTCCACCTTCGAGGTCAACCCCCTGGCCGATGGCTATGGGGTGACCCTGGGCAACGCCCTGCGCCGGGTGCTGCTGAACTCCCTGGAGGGAGCCGCCGTCACCTCCATCCAGATCGCCAACGTCTTCCACGAGTTCAGCACGCTGCCGAACGTCAAGGAGGACGTGACCCAGATCGTCCTCAACGTGAAGAAGCTGCGGCTGCGCTCGTTCGCCCGGCACCCGATCACCCTCAAGCTGGTGAAGCACGGCGCCGGCCCGGTCACCGCCGGGGACATCGCCGAGTCGGCCGACGTCGAGATCGTGAACCCGGAGCTGGTCCTGCTCACGCTGGACAGCGACGCCGGCTCGATCGAGATGGACCTGACCGTCGAGACGGGCGTCGGCTACCGCCCCGCCGAGCACACCGAGGACATGCCGATCGGCATCATCCCGGTCGACGCCATCTTCTCGCCGGTCCGGCGCGTCAACTTCGTGGTCAGCGACACCCGCGTCGGGCAGATGACCAACTTCGACCGCCTGACGCTCGAGATCGAGACCGATGGGACCAGCACGCCGAAGGCGGCCCTGTCCCAGGCGGCCGACATCCTGGTCCGCGAGTTCAGCCGCTTCACCGAGATCGGGCGCCGGCCGTTGGCCGGCGAGGAGGAGGCTCCCGCTCCCATGGCGGCGAACCTGCTCGACGCGCCGATCGAGGAGCTTGACCTGCCGATGCGGGCCTACAACAGTCTGAAGCGCAACAACATCACCAAGATCGGGCAGGTCCTGGCGCTGTCAGACGACGAGTTCCTGCGCATGCGCAACTTCGGCCGCAAGAGCCTCGATGAGCTGAAGGAGCGCCTGGCGCTCCGCGGCTTCATCAGCCCGGAGGCCGCCTCCGGTGAGGCCGACGAGTCGGACCTGCCGGCCTCGGCCGAGCTGGACGAGGCCGCCGCCGCCGAGCTGGACCGCGAGGCCTAGGACCGTGCCGCACCGCGTCACCGGACGCAAGCTGGGGCGCTCGAGCAGCCATCGGCTCCACATGCTGGGCAACCTGGCGGTGGCGGTGCTGCGCTACGAGCGCGTCAAGACCACCGAGGCCAAGGCCAAAGAGGTCCGAGGCATCGTGGACGGCATGATCACCACCGCCAAGCGCGGCGACCTGCACGCGCGGCGTTCGCTCGCGTCGCAGATGCCCCACGAGCCGCTCATCATCGACAAGCTGATGGGTGAGCTCGCCACCAAATACGCCGACCGCAGCTCCGGCTTCACCCGCATCACCAGGATCGGGGAACGGCTCGGGGATGCGGCGCCGATCGTCCAGATCGAGCTCGTCTGACCAAGGCAAGCTCGAGAAGGGCGAGACAACCGCAGACGGACCCGATGGCGCCCGACACGCAGCGATGCGCGCGAGCAGTCATCGAGTACGACGGGACCGCCTTCGCCGGCTCCCAGTACCAGCCGAACGCTCGGACGGTGCAGGGGGAGCTGGAGGGGGCGCTTAACAGACTGACCGGCGAGCGGATTCGCGTCCGATTCGCCGGGCGAACCGATGCCGGGGTGCATGCCACCGGCCAGGTCGCGGCCTTCTGCCTGACGCGTCGCTCCGGCGAGCGGCAGGTCGGCTGGCCGCAGCTGCAGCAGCGGCTGAATGCCGTTCTGCCGCCGGACCTGGCGGTGCGTTCGCTCCGTTCGGCGGCCGCTGGATTCGACCCACGGCGCGACGCGATCGCGCGCGTGTACCGCTACCGGATCCGGATGGCGGGCGAACGGCGCATGGCCGATCGGCATCGGACGCTCGAGATCGACGACCGGCTGGACGTGGACGCCATGCGCGCCGCCGCGGCCGCGCTCCTTGGGGAGCGTGACTTCGGGGCACTGGGCAGCCATGCCCACGGTCGGACGGTCCGGCGCGTGACGGACGTCCGCATCGTGCAACGCGGCACCTCGATCGAGGTCCGGGTCACGGCGAACGCCTTCCTGCGCCGGATGGTCCGCAGCATCGTGGCGCTGCTGATCGAGGCGGGCCTGGGACGGCTCGACCCCGGCGCGGTCGACGCGCTGCTGAAGGCCGGCGATCGGGCACTGGATGGGCGCGCGGCGCCGGCCAGAGGCCTGACCCTCGAGCGGGTCATCTATCCGAAGAGCGACCGCGGGCCCTCATCGGCCAGCGGCAGAGCAAGCGACGCGACACAGAGCACGGCAACGGAGACGAAAGAGCAGGAATCGTGAAGACCTACGCAGTCAAGGCGAGCGACATCGAGCGCCAGTGGTGGGTGGTCGACGCCAGCGACCAGACCCTGGGCCGCTTGGCCACGCGCATCGCCACTCTGCTCGAAGGCAAGCACAAGCCCACGTATTCGCCGCACCTCGATACCGGCGACCATGTCGTGGTCGTCAATGCCGGGCGCATCAAGGTCACCGGCAACAAGCTGCTGCAGAAGCGTTACTACCGCCACTCCGGCTACCCCGGTGGGCTCAAGGAGGAGTCGCTGCAGACGCTGATGGCCCGCAGGCCGGAGCTCGTCATCGAGCGGGCCGTGAAGGGCATGCTGCCCCAGAACCGGCTGGGCCGGGCCATGTTCAAGAAGCTGAAGGTCTACGGCGGCCCCGATCACCCACACCAGGCGCAGCAGCCGCAGGCTGCCGAGCTGTAAGAGGTCGATGACAAACGCATGAGCACCAGTTACATCTATGGCACCGGCCGCCGCAAGACCTCCGTCGCGCGGGTCCGGCTGCTCCCGGGTGATGGCCAGATCGTGGTCAACGGCAAGGACGTGGCGGAGTACTTCGGCCGGACCGGTGGGGCCGGCGCCCTGCGCCTGCCGTTCCGCGTGACCGAGACCGAGGGTCGCTACTCCGCCTCCGTGCTGGTCGCCGGTGGCGGTTTCTCCGGCCAGGCGGGCGCGATCCGGCACGGTATCGCCCGTGCGCTGCTGAGCGCCCATCCGGACGCACGGGCGGCGCTTCGAGACGCTGGCCTGCTGACGCGCGATCCGCGCGCCAAGGAGCGCAAGAAGTACGGCCTCAAGCGGGCGCGCAAGGCGCCGCAGTACACCAAGCGCTAGACCGATAGGCCCCGGCGGGAACGCCGGGGCCCTTGTACCCTTTGCTGCATCGTGCTGGACGCGATCGGCGACTTCCTGGGAACCTACTTGCGCGGCGGGTGGCTGGCGCTGCTCGACATTGTCCTGGTCGCGATCATCATCTACTGGGTCTTCATCCTCATCCGCGGCACCCGTGCCGTACGGATCGTGCTCGGCCTCTCGATCCTCTACCTGGTCTACCTGGTCGCCGACGCGGTCAACCTGCAGCTGCTGTCAACCCTGCTCCAGACCGGCGCCGTGGTCGGCCTGTTCGCGATCGTGGTGGTCTTCCAGCCGGAGCTGCGACGTGCGCTGGAGCAGATCGGGCGAATGGGCTCCTTCAACCGCTTCTTCGTCTCGAGCGACGTTTCGTCGGCGGAACGCGTCGCGCGTGAGACCAGCCGGGCGGCGCGGCTGCTGGCGGGCTCGCGTCACGGGGCGCTGATCGTCATTGAGCGCGGCACCGGTCTGCAGGACCTGGCCACCGACACGGGCGTGCCGCTGCACGCGGACCTGCGGGCCGAACTGCTGGCCACCATCTTCTACCACGGCACCGCGCTGCATGACGGGGCGGTGATCATCTCCGGCGAGAAGATCACGGCCGCGGCGGTGGTGCTGCCCCTCTCCCAGAACGTGCTCGACAGCGAGCGATACGGGACGCGTCATCGGGCGGCCATCGGCATCAGCGAGCAGTCCGATGCGCTGGTGGTGGTGGTGAGCGAGGAGACGGGCTCCATCAGCCTGGTCCAGCGCGGCCGGATCGAGCGCAACCTGACCGAGGAGCAGCTGCGCCGCCGGATCTTCAACCTCATCCGGCCGCAGGCTCCGCGGCAGCGCGTCCCGGTGCTGCGGCGTTCGGTCGAGGGCGCCTGGCAGGTCGCGCCGGATACCGAGCCCGAGGCGCCGATCGACCCCGAGGCCAGGGTGGTCTCCTCGCCGACGCGGACGGCGCCGCCCGCGGGTGGTTCAGCGGCTGCCTCGGCGTCAGCGGCTGCCCCGGCGACAACCGCGGCCCCGGCGACAACCGCGGCCCCGGCCGACGGTGCAACGCGGGTCGCACGCGCCGATCGGCAGCGGTAGATGGGCTGGCTGACCCGCAACTGGCACCTGAAGCTGGCCGCGCTCGGGCTGGCGACCATCCTGTACACCGGCTTCGTGTACTCGGGCTCGTTCACAGACCAGCTCTTCCCCGGCCTGCCGATCGAGGCCATCAACCAGCCCAGTGGTGCCTACCCGCTGACCCAGCAGCTCGGCACCGTCGACGTCCAATACCGGCTATCGGCCGATGCGCCGGAGCGGGTCACGGCGGACTCGTTCGCGGTCACCGTCGACCTGGCCGGGTACGACATGGCGCGCTCCCCAGAGCTGCAATCGCTGACGGTGCGGGTCGAATCCCTACAGCGGGGACTCGAGGTGCTCGAGTTCCAGCCGACCACGGTGCCGGTGGCGCTCGACCGCCTTGCCGAAAGCCAGGTGCCCGTCGAGGTGGAGACCGGCGATCTGCCAGAGGGCCTGGCCATCAGCGCGCCGCGCACGAGCCACGAGGAGGTGACCGCCAGCGGCCCGCAGACACAGCTCGGGCGCGTGGTCCGCGCCGTTGCCCGCGTCCAGATTTTTGCCTCGGGCATCGACGTCCGCCAGCCGCAGGTTCCGCTGGTGCCGGTCGACATCGATGGGCGCGAGGTTGAGTCGGTGGAGCTGGAGCCGGCCACCATTCAGGTCGAGATCGACGTGCGGACGGTCGAGACGAGCAAGACCGTGCCCATCCGGCCGGACCTGGCGGGCAACCCGGCCGACGGCTTCCAGGTCAGCGCCGTGACGGTCGATCCGGTGGTGGTCACGATCTTCGGCGCTCCCGATGTCGTGGCGGACATCACCGAGGTGACCACCGAGCCAATCCCAATCGGTGGCGCGAATGCCGACCTGGAGCTGGATGCGACGCTTGACCTGCCCGAAGGCACCCGCACCGCCGAGGATGCGCCAGCGGCGGTGGTGACCGTGAGCATCAGCCCGTCCATCGCCACACGCAATTACCTGGTGGGCGTCACCTGTGAGGGCGCCCCGAACGGCTCCGCCTGCCTGCCGCAGCAGGAGCAGCTATCGGTAACGTTGCGCGGCCCGGCCGCGGAGCTGGCGGACATCAATCCGGCAGACCTCACGCCAACCCTCGATGCCTCTGGCCTGGGGCCGGGGAGCCACACCCTCACGCCGACCTTCTCGCTGCCGAATGGGGTTGACCTGGTGTCCGTCTCGCCGGGCTCCGTCACGGTCCAGATCGTGCCGCCGGCCACGCCCAGCCCCGCGCCGGGCTGATGGGTCGCCTCTTCGGAACGGACGGAATCAGAGGCGCTGCCAACGTCGACCTGACACCCATCCTGGCCTACGACCTCGGTCGAGCGGTCGGGCACCTGCTCGATGGCGACGGCCGAGGCGTGGTGGTCGGGCAGGACACGCGCCGTTCGGGTGACATGCTGGTGGCCGCGCTCAGCGCAGGTCTGGCGGCGGTGGGAACCGACGTGCTGCAGCTGGGCGTGGTCACTACCCCGTGCCTCGCCTTCGTGGCCGAGCATGGCGGGCACGCAGCGGGGGTGATGGTCTCGGCCTCGCACAACCCGGCCGATGACAATGGGCTGAAGGTCGTTTCCGGCGGCCGCAAGGTCGACGACGAGGTCGAGGACCAGCTCGAGCGCCTCATCTTCCAGGCGGAGGCCCTGCCCGGCCGGCGGAACGCCGAGGTGGGGCGCCTGGCGGGTGACTCCGCGGCGGTCGCCGCCTATCGAGCGCACCTGGTGGACGCGGCGGGCGACGCGCTTGGCGGCCTGCGCATCGGCCTGGACTGTGCCAACGGTTCGGCTTCGGCCATGGCGCCCGACCTGTTCCGGGAGCTGGGCGCCAACCCGACCGTCATCAACGCCGAACCCGACGGCACCAACATCAACCGCGATGCCGGCTCCAGCCACCCCGACGGCCTGGCCGCGCTGGTGGTTCGTGACGGGCTCGACATGGGCTTTGCCTTCGACGGCGATGCCGATCGGTTGATCGCGGTGGATGCGACCGGGCAGCTGGTGGACGGTGACGCGGTGATGGGCATCTGCGCGCTGCAGATGCTGGAGGCCGGCACCTTGCGGAACGCAACGCTGGTAGCGACCGTCATGAGCAATGGCGGCCTGCAGCAGGCGATGGAAGCCGCCGGCGGCCGGATGCTGCGCACGCCGGTCGGCGATCGGCACGTGTTCGAGATGATGGAGCGGGCGGATGCCAACCTCGGCGGGGAGCAGTCGGGCCACATCATCTTTCGCGATCGCGCCACCACCGGGGACGGAATGTTGACCGCCATCGAGCTCGTCAAGGCCGTGCGTGCGGCCGGGGGACCCACGCTCGACGTGCTCGCCCGCCGTATTCCGAGGCTTCCGCAGGTGATGCTAAACTCGGCCGTCCGCCACAAGGATTCGTGGCAGGTGGACCCGGTCTTCGCCGGAGCGGTGGCGAGCGCCGAGGCGCGTCTCGGACCGCGGGGGAGGATCCTGGTCAGACCCTCGGGCACGGAGCCGCGTCTCCGGATCATGGTCGAGGGAGACCGGCTGGACGAGATCAGCGAGATCGCGCGTGAGCTCGACGAGCTGGCCCAGGCGCGCCTGAACTAGGCCAAAGGAGGCGCCCATGTGCGGCATCGTCGGCTACGTTGGCCCGCGTGACGCAGCGCCGATCCTGCTCGACGGCCTGCGGCGTCTGGAGTACCGCGGCTACGACTCGGCCGGCATCGCCCTGCTCACCGAGTCGGGGGAGGTGTTCGTCGAGAAGAAGGCCGGCAAGCTCACCAACCTGACCGACCACCTCAACGGCGGCACTCCGGCTGGGCATCCGGGCATCGCCCACACGCGGTGGGCCACCCATGGCCGCCCCAACGACGCCAACGCCCATCCGCACACCGACTGCAGCGGCCAGCTGGCACTGATCCACAACGGGATCATCGAGAACTACCGCGAGATCAAGGACGTGCTGCTGGCCGCAGGCCATCGTTTCACCTCCGAGACCGACACCGAGGTGCTGGCGCACCTCATCGAGCAGGAGTACGACGGCGACCTGGTGGAGGCAGTACGACGCGCGCTGCAGGGCGTGCGAGGCGCGTACGCCATCGGCGTCATGCACACGGCCCATCCCGATCGGATCGTGGGGGCTCGGATGAACGTGCCACTCATCGTGGGTCTCGGACGCGGCGAGGGGTTCCTGGCCAGCGACGTACCGGCCATCCTGGAGCACACCAAGAACGTCGTCATCCTTCAGGAGGGCGACATCGCCGATGTCACCGCCGACGGAGTGCGCATCGTCCAGATGGACGGGGGCGACGTGGAGCGAGACGTCACGCGCATCAGCTGGAACATCGAGGCAGCCGAGAAGGGTGGCTTCGCGCATTTCACGCTGAAGGAGATCTACGAGCAGCCGCATGCCATCCAGGAAGCCCTCCGCGGACGCGTCGCCCCCTCGGGAGCGGTGACGCTGGCAGAGCTGGAACCGATCGAAGGAGCGCTGCGGGCGGCGGAGCGGGTCTATGTGGTTGGCTGTGGCACGGCGCGCCACGCGGCCGCCGTCGGCGCGCACCTCATCCAGGAATGGGCGGGCCTGCCGGCATCGGCAAAGATCGGCAGCGAGATGCGGTACTCGCCGCCGCCAATCGACGACCGGACGCTGATCATCAGCGTCAGTCAGTCGGGCGAGACGGCGGACACGTTGGCGCCGACCAGGCTGGCCGACGAGCGCGGTGCCACCATCGTGGTGGTGACGAACGTCGTTGGCAGCGCATTGACCCGCGACGCGGACGCGGTCTGCTACCTGCAGGCCGGCCCCGAGGTGGCGGTTGCGTCCACGAAGGCCTTCGTGACCCAGGTGGTGGTGCTGGAGCTGATCGCGCTGCGCCTGGCGCAGCTGCACGGGAAGATGAGCGAGCACAGGGTCAGCGTCATCGGGCGTGGCATGCGCGAACTTCCCGGAATGGCCGCTCGCACGCTGGCCGTGGCGCCGCAGGTCAAGAAGCTGGCGCAGCGCTGGAGCGGGGTCCGCAACGTCATGTACGTGGGCCGCGCGCTGGGATTCCCGATCGCCATGGAGGGCGCGCTCAAGCTGAAGGAGCTCTCCTACGTCCATGCCGAGGGCTATGCCGCCGGCGAGCTCAAGCACGGGCCCATCGCGCTGCTGGACCGCGATACGCCACTGGTGGCGGTGGCCACCCGCGGCGCCACCTACGAGAAGGTGGTCAGCAACATTGCCGAGGTGCGCGCGCGCGAGGCCCCGGTGGTGGCGGTGGCGACGGAGGGCGACGAGGAGATCGCGCGCTACGCCGCCGACGTCCTGTACGTCCCCGAGATGCTGGAGGAGCTCACGCCGATCATCGCCGTCCTGCCGCTCCAGCTGCTGGCCTACGAGGTCGCGGTCGCGCGGGGCACCGACGTCGACCAGCCGCGCAACCTGGCCAAGTCGGTCACCGTCGAGTAGAGGCCGCGATCCAACGATGAGCAGGCACGAGATCGGGATCGACCTGGTCGACATCGACCGCATCATCAGCGTGCTGGAGCGGTTCCCGAACCGTTTCCGTGAGCGCGTGCTGACGGAGGCCGAGGCACGCTACTGCGGCAAGAAGGTGGATCGCATCGCTGGCCGGTGGGCGGCCAAGGAGGCGATCAGCAAGGTGCTGGGCCTCGGCGTGCGCGGCGTCGGCTGGCGCGAGATCGAGATCCTGCCCAACTGGGCCGGGGCGCCGCAGGTGCGGCTGCATGCCCGGGCCGCGGCGCGCGCCGCAGCGCTCGACCTGGAGGATGTCACGGTTTCGATCTCGCACGAGCGAAAGATGGCCACGGCCGTCGCCATCGCCCACGTCCGGGAATCGGGGTAGGCGGTGGCGGTCACCGAGCTGACGTCAGCCTGGGCGGCGACGCACCTGCCGCCTCGTCCGTCACGCTCGCACAAGGGAACGTTCGGGCGGGTGCTGGTGGTCGCGGGCTCCATGGAGTACGCGGGGGCGGCGCTGCTCGCCGGTCGGGGCGCCGCGCGGGCTGGCGCCGGGGTGGTATGCCTGGCGACGCCTGAATCGGTCGGGGCTCGCCTGCTGGGCGCGGCTCCCGAGTTGACCGCCATGTTGCTGGACGAGGAGGCGCCCGGGCTGATCGGGCCGGCCGGATGGCGCCGCGTGGCGACGGAGGCGCGCTCCTTCGACGCGCTGGTGGTCGGCCCCGGCCTGGGGCGGCACCCCGCCACCCAGCGGCGAGTGCGGGGCTTCCTGCACGAGCTGCGCCATCCTCTGGTGATCGATGCCGACGGCCTGAACGCGCTGGCAAGCGAGAAGCAGTGGTGGCGGCCGTTGTCGGCCCCGGCGGTGCTGACCCCGCATCCCGGCGAGTTCGCGCGCCTGCTCGGCCGCGGCCTGGACCCCGCGCTCGCGGACGACGACGATGCGCGCGTGGCGGCCGCCTCCTCGGCGGCCAGCGAGTGGGGCCAGGTGGTGGTCCTCAAGGGGGCTCATACCGTGGTGGCCGGCCCTGACGGCACGGTGCTGCGTTCCGACGTGGCCACGCCCAGCCTCGCCACCGCCGGCAGCGGCGACGTGCTGGCCGGCGTGATCGGGGCATTGCTGGCGGCCGGATGCTCGCCGACCCTCGCCGCCGGTTGCGGCGTGGCGGTGCACGGCACTGCCGGGCTGCTGGCCCAGGAGCGCATCGGACGATCGGGCGTCATTGCCGGGGATATCGCCGGCCTTCTGCCGGAAGCGGCCGAACGGCTGCGGCGGAGCGTTCCGGCGTGACGGAGGGTCCGACGCCGAGCCTGCATCGGGCCTGGGTCGAGGTTGACCATGACGCGCTGCGCCACAACCTCGCGGTCCTGCGACGCCTGGCAGGGCCTGGGAAGCAGGTCATCGGAGTCGTCAAGGCCAACGCCTACGGTCACGGGGCGCCGGAGGTCAGCCGGACCCTGCTGGGGGAGGGGGTCGAGCTGCTGGCCGTGGCCACCATCGACGAGGGGATAGCCCTGCGTCGCGCCGGGGTGACGGGGCCGATGATCGTGCTGTGGGCGCTCGGCCCGCCGGAGGCGGCATTGGCCGTCGCGCATGGCCTGCAGCCGATCGTGCACGACGGAGCGGGCATTGCCATGCTCGAAGCGGCCGCCGATCCGGGACGACGCCTGTCCGTGCACCTCAAGGTCGACACCGGGCTCGGCCGGCAGGGCGCCGCTCCGGCGGCCGCCGTTGAGCTGGCGACCCGAATCGAGCGAAGTCGCCGTCTCCAGCTGGCGGGGACGTTCAGCCACCTGGCGGTGCCGGGCGAGGACGAGGCCTACACCGAGGTCCAGCTGATGCGGCTTGCGCAGACGCTGGACGCCATGCGATCGGCCGGCGTCGATCCCGGGCTGGTCCACGTGTCGGCCACCGGCGGCATTTTGGCCGGCGCCGGTGCATTCGCCGATGCGGTGCGGCCCGGGCTTGGGCTGTACGGCATGCTGCCGGCGTGGGCAGGGGACCGCGATCCGGGCCTGCGGCCGGTGCTGTCGCTCAAGGCGCTGCCGATCCGGATCTTCGACCTGCCGGCCGGCCAGCCGATCGGCTACGGCCTGCGCTACCGACCGGCGCGGGCGACGCGCATCGCCACGCTCGGCATCGGCTATGGCGATGGCTGGCCCCGATTGCATGCCAACAACGGCCGGGTGCTCGTTCGCGGCCGTCCGGTGCCGATCGTGGGAGCCGTCAGCATGGACGGTCTGACCGTCGATCTGGGTCAGATCGATGAGGTAACCTACGAGGACGAGTTCGTCCTGATCGGCGAACAATCAGGCGCGCGGATCTCGGCGGAAGAGGTTGCTGCCGAGCGGCGCACCATCAATTACGAAGTGACGACCGCCCTCCGCGGCCGGCTCCCCCGGCTCCACCTGGGAGCGTAAAGCGCCGAACCGGCCAAGAGGCATCGAGCGAGCGAACATGGCCGTCCCGATCGAGATCGACGTGTGGCAGGGGGAGATTGCCGAGCTCGAGGTCGACGCGATCATCGTGCCGGCCAATGAGAGCCTGTTCATGACCAACCCCCTGGCCCAGTCGGTCAAGCGGCGCGCCGGTGAGACGGTCGAGCGCGAGGCGGTGGCCCAGAGCCCGGTGGCGCCCGGCGCCGCAGCGGTGACGGGCGGCGGGAAGCTCGCCGCATCGCACATCATCCATGCGGTGGCCGTGGGGCATGAGCTGAAGCAGGATCGGGCGGTGCTCGCCTCCGCCCTGAACACGGCGTTCACCATGGCGGCGCACCTGGGCCTGCCGCGCATCGCGATGACACCGATCGGGGTGGAGCGTGGCGTGTTCAGCCCCGAGGAGGCGGCCGGGGTGCTGGCGGAGGTGCTGGTGGGGCGCGAGGCACGCGGCGAAACGCTGCCCCGGTCGCTGGTCATCGTCGTTGGCGGTCCGGAACAGGCGGTCGCCTACCGAGCGGCAAGCGAGGCATTGCAGGCCGCCAGCCGATGACGGACGACCGCAGCGAGATCATCGCCGCGGAGCTCCGTCGCCGGGGACTCGCCGCGCCCGCGCTGCTGCTGCTCGAAGCGCATCGTCCTCTCCGCCCGCTGCTGAGCAGCCTTGCGCTGTTCCTGCAGCCGGTGACGCGACCGCTGTTCGGTACGCGAGCCGGCTTGGTGCAGCGGACGCTCGACGAGGACGATGCCTATGACGCGCTGCTTGACCGGCTGGCCGCCGCGGACGAGGACGCTCGCTGATGCCCGATATCGGGGCGCTGGTGGCCGACCTGCTCGACTTCATTGGTGAGCAGATCGGGGCATCGTCGCTGCGGCTTGGCGCGATTCCGACCGTGGCCTTGCTGGGCATCGTGCTGGTGCTGCTATCGCTGATTGCCCGACCCACCACGCGCTGGGTGGCACGGGACCTCGGGCGGATGGCTGCTGTCAGCCGGGCCATGGCGCTCGCGGCGGAGTCGGGTGGGGCCGCCGCCTTCTCGCTGGGGAGCGCCGGCGTGGCACGCGCCGCGTCGTCATTCGATCGGCTCCAGACCCTTGCCGCCATCCCAGTACTCGGTCACGTCGCGAGGGCCGCGGCACGGGCGGGCGTGCCGCTGCGGGTGACGGCCAACGACCCGGTGGCGAACCACCTGGCCGATGTCGCTCTGGACGCCGCGCACCGGGAGACCGAGACCGAGGAGCGACAGGAGCGCTCGACGACCGAGTACGTGGGCGAGGGCCGTGGTGCAGCGGCTGCCGTCGGCCTGGCGGAGGCCGGCGCCCCGGCCGCCGCGTTCGTGGATGGCGGATTGGCCGAGGAGGCGCTGCTCCTGCTGGACGGAGCTCGAGAGGGCGCGTCGTGGACAAGCTTCGGCACTGCGGCCTCCAGCCAGGCGGGTTCAGTGCTGCTGGAGGGCGAAGGCAGCCTGATTGGTCCCGAGCTGTTCCAGGCGCCAAGCGACCTGCGCGCCGGCGGCCATGAGCGGATCGCCGTGCTGGCGGCCAACCGCATCATCGTGGCCGCCCTGGTGACCATCGCGCTCGGCAGCCTGCTGGCGGTGGTCAGCGGCACGGACCTCGCCGGCGTGCTGGCGGGACGCTGATGCGTCGGTCGATCCCGGTCGTGCTGGTGGTCGTGGTCGGACTGCTGCTGCTGGTCGACTTCGTCGTGATCAATCCCACCGTGGCCACGCTCGCCTCCGGCGCGCTGGAGCTGGTGGTGCTGCTGGCCGCTGGTGCCGCGCTCGCCGGCGCCGCGACGCTGGTGCTGCGCCACTGGACCGACCTGGCCGAGCGCCGCCGGGACCCGGTGGGATCCGGCGTGCTGCTAGGGGGTTTCGCCGTCATGCTGCTGGCCGGCTCCTACCCAGGCTCGACCGGCGCCAATGACCCCGCCGTGCGCTGGCTGGTGGCAGCGCTGCTGGCGCCGCTGATCGCCGCCCTCTTCGCGATGCTCTTCGTCTTTCTGCTATCCGCCGCGCGCCACGGCCTGGTTCTCAGGACGCGCCAGACCGCGGTCATGCTGGCGGCCGCCATGGTGGTGACCATCCTCCTGCTGCCAATCGGTGGGTCGGTCGGTCAATCGCTGGCGGCCCTCGCCGGATGGGCGATGGAGGTGCCGATTGGCGGCGTGTTCCGGGGCCTCCTGATCGGCATCGCCATCATGACCGCGGTATACGCAGCACGGATCCTGCTTACGGTTGATGGCGCCGATGAATGAGGCTGGCGTCCCACCGCCAGCCCAAGGGCGCTTCAGCGCCAGGCCACGCCCTCGTGGGGCGGCGCTGTGGTGGCCCGTCCTGCTGCTGGCGCTGTCGATCGCCATCCTGGTCGGCGCGGCCGCAGCCGGCGGCCCGCTGCAGCTGGCCAACCCGGACCGTACCGCGGTCTCGGAGATGCGTGCCGCGTTCGAATCGCTGCCGGATGACGCACTGGTGCTGGTGGCGATGGACGGTGATCTTGGGACCTACCCGGAGATCCGGCCGGCCGTGCGGGCCGCGCTCGAGGATCTGCTGGCAAAGGGCGCCTCGCTCGCGTTCGTGAGTGTCTCCGTCGAGGGCCGCGCCATCGCGGTCGCTGAACGGGCTCGGCTCATGGCGGCCGGCGAGAGCGAGGACTCGCTGCTCGACCTGGGCTTCATCAGTGGCGTCGAGGCCGGCATGGTGCTGCTGGTGGGCGATGCCCTTCCGGCCGGGGCCAGCGGCGCGATGGCCGAAACCGTGGCGGAGCGGGGCGGTGGGCTGGCCGCCTTCGACATCGCCATGCTGGTGGGCGGGAGCGACGTCGGCCCGCGTTCCTGGGTCGAGCAGGTCGGCACGCGTCTTCCGCAGCTGCCCATGGTGGGTATCGCTCCGACGTTCGCCGAGCCCGAGCTGGCGCCGTACCTGCGCACCGGCCAGCTGGTGGCGCTGCTGGCCACGGTCCGCGACGACGCCGCCTATGTCGAAACGCTCGGCGAGGTCGGTGATCCGCCGACGGGATCAGATGCGCTGCCGAGCGCCGCTGCCATGCTGCTCGGCATGCTGGTGGCCCTGGTGGTGCTGGGAAGGGCCATGGTGGGAGCGCTGCCGGCACTGCGCGGAGCCGCACCGCGGCACGCGGCAGAGGACGACGAGGCATGACGGGCTTCTTCGACGAGGGCCTGGCGGGCGTGATGGCGACCTGGGTCGCCGCGCTGCTGACCATCGGGGTATGGGCCTACCTGGTGGGCGAGCGTCGGTTCTTCCGCCTCGCCCAGCACCTGCTGGCCGGGCTGGCATCCGGTTACCTCACCGTGCTGGCCGTGCGTGAGGTCCTGGTTCCGCGGCTCATCGAACCGCTCGCGACCGATCCCGGCGGCCAGCTCCTGCTGTGGCCGGCGTTGGCGCTGGTGGTGGCCATGGCGGGCGCACGCTGGCTCCCGCGTCCGGTCGTGGCGGTGCCCGTCGCCATCCTGGTGGCGGGCGTGGCCGCGTTCGCGCTGGGCGGCGCAGTGGTCGGCACGCTGCTGCCGCAGATGGCCGGGGCACTGCTGCTGCCGGGGACGGCCGGCGTGCTGCTGAACGGCCTCATCGGCCTGGTCATCACCGCCCTGGTGCTGGTGGGATTCCTGCATGGCGTCCCACGCCGCCGGCTGATGGTGGGCGTCGCGGGGACCGGACGTTGGCTGCTGCTGGGCGGGATCGGTGGCTGGCTCGGCTTCCTGCTTGTCAGCCGCCTCGCCCTCCTCGTCGACCGCCTGCAGTTCCTCCTCGGCGACTGGCTGGGGATCGCCCGATGACAGTGGACGAGCAGCTGACGGCGAGTGGCGCGAACCCGATTGGCGCCGAGATGTCGCTGCTGGTGGATGTGGGATCCGCCTGGACCAAGGCCGCGGCAGTGGCGCGCAGCCGGGGGCGGTGGCGCATCGTCAGTCACGTGGCGCAACCGGCCGGTTGGGGAGAGGAAGAGCTGCGTGCCGCACTGGCGGGTCGCCTGGCGCCGGTGGCCGACCGCCGGGTGGCGGAGCACATCGCCGACCTGCTGCGAGGCGTGCCCCGGATCGCATGTCACACCCCGCGGCGCCCCGGCCACATCGGCCTGGCCGCCGTCTCGTCCGAGCTCTCCGGTGACGCCGCGCGACGGGCGGCGGAGTCGGCCGGCTGGAGCGTGGTCGAAGCCGCCACGGCCGACGACGGTCGCTCGCTGTCCACGCGGCTGGCGGCCCTGCAGGCCGCAGATGTCGACGTCTGGCTGCTGGCCGGTGGATTCGACGAGGGCCATGCGGATCAGGCGCTGGAGATGGCCGGCCTGGTGGCCGCGGCCCGCGGCGGTGCGCCGCAGCCGGTCGTCTGGGCGGGCAGCGAGTCGCTGACGGCCGAGGTCGCGCAGCTGTTCGAGGACGGCGCCGTGCGCGTCGTCGCCAACCCACGGCCCAGCGCCCACGGCGAGAACCCGGGTCCCCTGCGCCACCTGCTGGAGGAGATGCTGCAGCGGATGGTGGAGCCCGGCGGGGTTCGGCAGCTGACGCCGGTGTCCTTCCGCCGCGGCATCGCCGAGCTGGCGCGCTCCAGCATGCGGCGGATCCTGGGCATCGACCTTGGCGCGCACTACCTCACCTGGGTGACGGCCGATGAGGCGGGTGCTGCCGAGAGCCGCGTCTTTGCCGATGGCGGCCTGGCCGCTCGCAGCCTGATCGCGCCCGGCGGCGCGGGCCGCCTGACCCGCATGCTGCCGCTGGCCATCGACGAGATGGCGGTCGCCGATGCCCTGCGCAACCTGCACGCCAGGCCGGGCACCATCCCGCAGACCGATGACGAGCTCGCCGTGACCCACGCTGCCGCGCGCTATCTGCTGAGCCAGGCGGCAGGGGACGCGGGAGGTGTCGAGGGACTGGACCTGCTGGTCGGCTGCGGCCGCACCATCGCCGCCGCTCCGCGGCCGGCGCAGGCGGCCCAGCTCCTGCTCGACGGCGTGCGGCCGCTGGGTATCACCCAGCTGGCGATCGACAGCGCGGGGGCGCTGCCTCCCATTGGCGCGCTGGATGACAGCGAGATCGGCGAGGGGATGGGCGTGCTGCGCGACGACCTGCTGGTGCCGCTGGGTGCGGCGGTGGTCACGCGCGGCGGCCGCTCGGGGCAGCTCGCGATGCGCGTCTTCGTGCATCGCACCGGTTGGCCCGATCAGGCGCCGCTCGAGGTGCGTGGCGGAAGCGTGCAGGTGCTGCCGCTGGGACGCGGTCAGTCGGCCGACCTGGAGATCGAGCTGGCCGGCGGCGTCACGCTCGGCGGGGCGCGACATGGGAAGCGGCTGCATGCCACGGTGTCGGGTGGCGCGGTCGGCCTGATCCTGGACGCCAGGGACATGCCCCTGGGCCTGCCGCGACGCAGCGAGGACCGCCGCGCGGTGCTCGCCGGCTGGCGGGACACGTTCGTGCGCGAGCCGGCCCTGACGGCGGTGACACCGTGAATGAGGCCACGCTGCACCGGGTCCGCATGCCGCGCGGCGCCACGCCCAGCGTCGAAGTCGGCGCCGACGTGCGCCCCGACCAGGTGCTGGCAACCCATCGACGGCCGTCGGCGCCGCGGCGCGTGCCGCTGGCGGGTCCCCTTCACGCGGATGCGGAGCACATCGCCGGCCTGCTGCTGATTGCGCCCGGCAGCATGGTGGCTAAGGGCGACGCCATCGCCCGGACGGAAGAGGGGCGCGAGGTACGGGCCCCCATCGACGGCCTGCTGCTCGGGGTGGCCGCGTCGGACGGCAGCGCCCTGCTCTCGCCGCTGGGCGACGAGGAACCGGTCATCGGGCACGTCAGTGGCACGGTGACCGGCATCGAGGACGCTGCCATCACCATCAAGGTGCCGGGCGTCCTGCTCCGCGGCGTGGGTGGGACCGGGTCTGCCGTCCATGGTGAGCTGGTGGTGGCCGTGCATGATCCGAGCGAGGAGCTGCGGGCTGCTGCCATCGACGTAGGCGCCACGGGCAAGATCGTGGTCGGGGGTTCGCGAGCGTCGGCCGAGACGCTGACCCGGGCGCGGGCAATGGGCGTCGCCGGCATCGTGCTGGGCGGCGTGCTCGACAAGGAGCTGCGCGACTTCGAGGCGATCCAGCGCCGCCGCCGCGAGGTGGGCGGACTGACCGGATCCTTCGGCGTGCTGCTGCTGGAGGGCTTCGGCAAGGTGGGCATCGATCCGCAACGGTTTGCCTGGTTCCGTGCCCACGCCGGGCGGATGGCCAGCCTGTTCGGCGCCGATGGCCTGCTCTACGTGTACGACGCGCAGCTCGCGCCCGGGCGGCGCAGCCTGCCGCGGGTGGGGGAGCGCGTGATCGCCCACCGCCGGCCGTTCCAGGGCCGGGCCGGCGTGCTGGTGGCCGAGCTGGAGGACCTGCACGCCACGCCATCGGGCATCCCGACGCGTATGGGGCTGGTCCGCTTCGAGGACGGCCGGCTGGCCCCGATCCCAATGGCCAACCTGGAGGCCACGCTGCCGGTGCCACCCGCCTAGGCTGCGTATCCTTGCCGTCGTGGACCGATCAGGCGTCATCACCAGCCGCAGTGCGGCGGAGACCCGCGCGGTGGGGCGTTCGCTCGGCCGGGCCGCGACGCCGGGGACGCTGCTGGCCCTGACCGGACCTCTGGGCGCCGGCAAGACCCAGCTCGCGAAGGGCGTGGCCGAGGGTCTGGGGGTTCGGTCGGTGGTGAACAGCCCCACCTTCATCCTGATGAACGAGCATGACGGCCGGCTGCGCCTCTTCCACGCCGATGCGTACCGGCTGGGCGAGCCGGAGGAGGCCCTGGCGGCGGGCCTGCTCGACGAGCGGCAGGCGGCGGGCGTGACCGTCGTCGAGTGGGCGGATCGGCTGGAGGGCTGGCTGCCCCAGGATCGGCTGGAGATCGTGATCGCCCTCGAGCCATCCGACGCTCGGTCGCGCACCCTGCGTTGGCAGGCGCACGGCGAAGCGGCCACCTCGCTGGCGGCCGACGCGCTGGGGGCGGCATCGTGATCATCGCCATCGAGTCGGCCTCCACCGACGTCTCCATCGCGCTGGCCGATCCCGACGGGGAGCTCCGGCAGGTAGAGGGCTGGAGCGCCGGCCAGCGCCAGTCGCACGAGCTGCTGCCCAGGATCACGGCCCTGCTGGCGGCGAATGACAGCGCCATCGCAGCGGTTTCCGCGCTGGCCGTCGGCATCGGCCCTGGCTCATTCACCGGCCTGCGCGTGGGGATGAGCGTGGCCAAGGGGCTGGCTTTGGCGCTGGACCGCCCGATCATCGGCGTTCCGAGCCTGCCCGCCTGGCTGGAGTCAGAGCCGGATGCCGCCGTCGCGGTGGCCCGTGCCGGCGCGCGCGACGCGTACCTCCTGCGCCGAGGGACGATGGCGCCGGAGATCGTGGACCGCGACCTGCTGGGCGACGTGAACGGTTCCTTCGTGGCACCCGCCGAGCTGATCGAAGCATTTGCGCTGACCAATGCCGTCCAGCCGCTGCGCGCCGCGGGCGCCGTGGCGCGCCAGGCGGCCCGGCGTCTGCGTGAGGAGCCGGCCGGCGACGACCTGTCGCGGCTTGAGCCTGCCTACCTTCGTGCGCCGCGCGGCGTGCCGCAGGCCGCGGCCGGGGGGAGCTGACGTGGCCATCGGAACGCCGCTGACGGTGGACGCAATGCGCACCACCGACATCGAGGCGGTGCACGAGATCGAGCGGCTGAGCTTCAGCACGCCGTGGCCCACCTACGCCTTCGAGCAGGAGCTGCGCGGCAATCGCCTGGCCCAGTACGTCGTGGCGCGCGCCGCGACCGCCGACGGCGAGCGTGTGGTGGGTTTCGCGGGCCTGTGGCTGATGGTCGACGAAGGGCACATCACCACCTTCGGCGTTCATCCGGACTGGCGACGCCAGGGCGTCGGTGCGCGGCTGCTGCTGCGGCTAGCGGACATCGCGCTCGAGCTGGGCGCGGCGCGAATGACGCTGGAGGTGCGAGTCAGCAACAACGCCGCCCAGGAGCTGTACCGGCGGTTCGGTTTCACCATCGCGGGAACCAGGGTTCGCTACTACACCGACGATGGGGAGGACGCGTTCGTGATGACCACGCCCGCGCTATCCGATCCGGCGATGCAGGCGATCATCGGCCTCGAGCGCGAGCAGCTGGAGGGACGTGTCGGATGAACGCGCCGCGCATCCTGGCCATCGAGACGAGCTGCGACGAGACCGGCGTGGCGGTGGTCGTGGGCGGGCGCCGCATCGAGTCAAACCAGGTGGCGACGCAGATCGCGCTGCATGCGGAGACCGGTGGCATCGTGCCGGAGGTTGCCGCTCGGCAGCAGCTGCGTTGGATGGTTCCCACGTTGCGGGCCGCCATGGGCGAGGCGGAGGTCGGATGGGCCGACCTCGACGCCGTGGCCGTGACCTACGGGCCCGGACTCATCGGCTCGCTGCTGGTGGGGGTGAACGTGGCGCGGGGCATCGCCGCCGCCACCGGCCTGCCGCTGGTCGGTGTGAACCACATCGAGGGCCACATCTATGCCAACTGGCTGACCAATGCGTCCGCGCCGGAGCCGCTCCCCCCCGAGCCGCCTTTTCCGCTGCTCTGCCTGGTCGTGAGCGGCGGCCACACCCAGCTGGTGCTGATGGAGGACCACGGTCGCTATCGCCTGCTCGGCCAGACCGCCGACGATGCCGCCGGCGAGGCATTCGACAAGGTCGGCCGCCTGCTGGGCCTGCCGTATCCCGGTGGGCCGGCCATCTCGGCGGCCGCCGAGGGAGCGCACGCCGCCGTCCGATTCCCGCGGGCGCGGACCGACGGCCGCTACGACTTCAGCTTCTCCGGCCTGAAGACCGCCGTACTGCGCGAGGTGGAGGGCTACCGGGAGCGCAACGAGCCGATCCCGGTTGACGGCCTGGCCGCAGCCTTCGAGGAGGCGGTGGTCGATGCCCTGGCGCGCAAGACGGTGGCCGCGGCGACCGACCTTGGCGTGGCCGCCGTGGCGCTGGGAGGCGGGGTGGCCGCCAATCGCGCGCTCCGTTCCACGCTCCGGGAGCGCCTGGATTCCCACGGGCTGCCGCTGCTTGTCCCGCCGCCGGCCTGGTGCACGGACAACGGCGCCATGATCGGCGCCGCGGCCGGCTTTCGCCTCGCTGCAGGCGACCTTGCAACTGACACGCTTGAGGCGATCCCGAACCTGGCGCTGCCCTGGCTGGCGGCGTGACCGACCCGCTCGCGCCGGACCGCCTGACACCCCCGACGCCCGGCCAGCTGCGCCGCCTGCTGGCGGCGGAGAAGCTGCAGCCACGTCGTTCGCTGAGCCAGAACTTCCTGACCGATGGCGCGACGCTGGACGCCATCGTGGAGGCTGCGGAGCTCGCGCCCGGCGATCGGGTGGTCGAAGTGGGACCCGGGCTTGGGGTGCTGACCCGCCGCCTGCTGAGGGCGGGCGCCGCGGTAGTGGCCGTAGAGCTCGACCCGCGGCTGGCGGAGTGGCTGAGGCGCGAGCTCGGCGCAGTGGATGGCTTCTCGCTGGTCGAGGCCGACGCACTCACCTTTGATTCCACTTCGGCCTTTCCCGGTGAGCCGTTCAAGGTGGTCGCCAACATCCCGTACCACATCACCAGCCCGCTGCTGCACGGCTTCCTGGAGGGGGATCGGCCGCCAGAGCTGGTGGTGCTGCTGGTGCAGGCCGAGGTGGCCGAGCGGGTAGCGGCCCCGCCCGGCCAGATGAGCTACCTGTCGGTCTTCGCTCAAAACGTGGCCGAGGTGGAGATCGTGGCGCGCGTTCCGGCCGCCGCCTTCGAGCCGGCGCCAAGCGTCGATTCGGCGGTGCTGCGCCTGCGCCGCCGCAACGCGCCGGTAGTGCCCGCGGGTGCCAGGCGCGAGCCGTTCTACCGGCTGGTGCAGGCCGGCTTCCGGCAGCGGCGCAAGCAGCTGCACAACGCCCTGTCACGAGAGCTGGGCGCGGACCGGCAGGTGTTGGCCACGGCCTTTGCGGCCTGCGGCGTCGAGCCGGAGCAGCGGGCCCAGACGCTCACGGTGGAGCAGTGGGCCTGCCTCCTCGCCGAGCTGGGGCCGGTCTTGGAGGACGCGGCGTGACACCGCTGCGGTTGGAGGCGCCTGCCAAGCTGAACCTGTCGCTGGCGGTGACCGGACGACGCGCGGACGGCTTCCACGAGCTCGACACCGAGCTCGTCCTGCTGGAACTGGCCGATCGGCTGCTGCTGCTCCCCGGCTGCTCGGGGCTGCGCGTGGAGGGCCAGGGCAGCGACACGCTACCAATCGGCACGGAGAACCTGGCGTGGCGCGGGCTGCTGGCCGGCGTCGGCCGCGCGCCCGACCTCGCGTGCCTCGCCCTGGAAAAGCAGATCCCGGTTGCCGCCGGGCTGGGCGGCGGCTCGTCCGATGCCGCCGCGGCCTGGCGTCTGGGGCGTCGCTCGGAGGGAGTGTCGGACACCCCGGATGCCACGACGCTGGAGCAGCTGTCATCGATCGGGGCGGACGTGCCGTTCTTCGCCGCACAGGTCGCCGCCGGACGCGTGACCGGCATCGGCGAGCGCATCAGCCCGCTGGCCGCGGTGCCCGACGCGGGCCAGGTTGTCCTGGTTCACCCGCCCGTCACCCTGAGCACCGCCGCCGTTTTCGCCGAGCTGCGGCCGGCCGAGTGGAACAGCACGCCCCAGCGCGGACGGAACGACCTGCTGGCGCCGGCCCTGCGCCTTGTGCCCGCCATCGCGGACGTCATGCGGCTGATGGTCGCCGCCGGCGGGGCGCCGCAGCTCACCGGCAGCGGTCCGACCGTGTTCGCCGTCACTGACGACCCGGAGCGCGCGGCAGCCATCACGGCGCGGCTGCAGCGTGGTGGCCTGCGTGCCACGCACACGCGGATGCGCTCTGAACCGGCTAGCATCGAAGCCATCGAGGAGCCGGAGGAATGAGTCCGAGCGTGAGAACCCAGATCGAGACGAGCGCCGCGCCGCCCGCGACCGGTGCGTACAGCCAGGCCATCCGCGCGGGGAACCTTGTCTTCGTGGCGGGCCAGCTGGGCGCCGACCCGACCACGGGCGACCTGGCCGACGGCGTGGCGGCACAGGCGGAACGGGTGCTGCTGAACCTCAGCGCCGTGCTGGATGCCGCCGGGACATCACTGGATCGCGTCGTCAAGACGACCATCTTCCTCAGCGACATGGCGAACTTCGCCGTCGTCAATGAGGCCTATGCCCGTCACTTTCCGGCGCCCTATCCGGCGCGCTCCACGGTCGCCGTGCGCGAATTGCCACGCGGCGGCCTGGTCGAGATCGAGTGCATCGCGATTGCACCGGATGCCGGCTGACCGATACCATCCGCGGCACTGTCCGGTGATATTGGAGCGTCCACGCCCGTGCTAGCTACCGCGGCCGTCGTCCTGGCCGCAGGCCAGGGGACGCGCATGCGCTCGCGCGTGCCGAAGGTCCTGCACCCGCTCGCCGGGCGTCCGATGATCGATCATGTGCTCGATGCGCTGGCATCCGCTGGCATAGACCATCCGGTGGTGGTGCTCGGCTCCGGAGCCGAGCAGGTCGAGGCCGCGCTCGATGACCGCGTGCCGATGGTGCGCCAGGATCCGCAGCTGGGCACCGCCGATGCGGTGCGTTGCGGCCTCGGCCGCGTGCCGCCGGAGGCGCGCCACGTGCTGGTCACCATGGGCGACGTCCCGCTGCTGCCCGGCGAGGTGTTTCAGCACCTGCTGCGCGAGCAGGCGGAGGGCGACGCTGCCGTGGCGCTGCTGTCCGCCAGCCTGGACGACGCCACGGGCTATGGCCGCATCGTGCGCGGGCCCGCCGGCGACGCACGGGCGATCGTCGAAGAGGCCGACGCCGACGAGCAGACGCGGGCCATCAACGAAGTCAACGTCGGCACGTACTGCTTCGACGCCGCCTGGCTGCGCGCCAACGTGGGCAACGTGCCCGCCTCGCCGTCGGGCGAGTACTACCTCACCGACCTGGTGGCGGTCGCCATCGCCGGTGGCCGCCGCGTGGCGGTCGTGGCCGCGCCGCAGGCGGAGCTGACGACCGGCATCAACGATCGCATCGGGCTGGCCGCCGCCGAGCGGTTGCTGCGCCGGCGGATTGCCGAAGGGCACATGCGCAACGGCGTGACGATCGTCGACCCGGCCACGACCACGATCGATGCCGGGGTCGAGATCGGGCAGGACGCCCGCATCGAGCCGGGGACCATCCTGGCCGGTGCGACGGTGGTGGCCCAGGATGCGGTGATCGGGCCGCGGACGGAGATCCGTGACTCACGCATCGGGCCGCGGACGCGCGTCTGGGCCAGCGTGGTCGAGGGGTCGAGCGTGGCCGAAGACGTGCAGATCGGGCCGTACGCGCATGTCCGCGCCGGCTGCCGGATTGGTCCACGCTGCGAGATCATGGACCACGCGGAGCTCAAGAACAGCAGCCTGGGAGCGGGCACCAAGCAGCATCACTTCAGCTACGTGGGCGATGCCGAGGTGGGCGAGGAGGTCAACATCGGGGCCGGCGCCATCACGGCGAACTTCGACGGCGAGGCGAAGCACCGCACCGTCATCGGCGATGGCGCCTTCATCGGCGTCGACACCCTGCTGCGCGCACCGGTCACCATCGGTCCTCGCGCTCGGACCGGGGCGGGGGCGGTGGTGACGCGCGACGTGCCGGCGGGCAAGACGGTGGTGGGCATGCCGGCGCGAGCGATTGAGCTCCGGCGCGGCCGCACCCGGTTGGCGGCCGAACGGAGCCCGCACGAAGGAGGCGAGACAAGCCCCAGCGATGCCTGACGGCTGCAGTACCTGCTCCGGCCGGACTGAAGGGCGCACCGCCCCTTCCGACCGATGACCGACAACTGGGTCCTCGACCTTGCCATGGTCGCCGCTCTGATCCTGATCGGCGGGTTTTTCGCCGCGTCGGAGATCGCGCTGATCACGGTCAAGCGCCATCGGCTGCGCCAGCTGGTCAGCGAAGGCAATCGGTCCGCCCAGGTCGCCGAGCGGCTGACGGACGACCCGGCCCGCTTCCTGGCCACGATCCAGATCGCCATCACCTTCCTGGGCTTCCTGGCCTCGGCGGTGGGCGCCATCTCGCTGTCCGGGGCGCTGGCCGGCCTCATCCGGCTCATCCCGATCGCCGCGGTCCAGCGGGCGGCCGACGGCATCAGCTTCGTGCTGATCACGCTGCTGATCGCGCTGGCCTCGATCATCATCGGCGAGCTGGTGCCGAAGACGCTGGCGCTGACGTTCGCCGAGCGCTTCGCCCTGGCGGTAGCGCGCCCCATCGGCTGGCTGGACCGGCTCCTGCGCCCCATCGTCTGGCTCGTGTCGAGCTCCTCCAACGTGCTGGTCCGCCTGCTCGGCGGCAGGGACAAGCCGCAGGCCGGCTACCTGTCGACCGAGGAGCTGAAGATGCTCGTCGAGACCGGGAGCGCGCAGGGCGGCATCGAGCACGACGAGAAGGAGATGATCCACGGCGTCATCGAGCTGGCCGAGACCGAGGTCCACGAGGTGATGGTGCCCCGCATCGGGATTCGGGCCGTGGACGTGAACGATCCGATCGACGAGGTGCTGGACCTCATCGTTCGGGCCGGCCACTCGCGTCTGCCGGTGTATGGGGAGAACCTGGACGACATCATCGGCATCCTGTACGCCAAGGACCTGCTGCCGTACCTCAACGCCAACGGCAGCCGCCTCAAGGAGATCGACCTGCGCAAGCTGGTGCGGCCCCCGGTGTACGTGCCGGAGACCAAGGCGGTCGATGAGCTGCTGCACGAGATGCAGGTCACCAAGCGGCACATGGCCATCGTGGTCGACGAGTACGGCGGCACGGCCGGTCTGATCACCATGGAGGACGTGGTCGAGGAGATCGTTGGCGAGATCCAGGACGAGTACGACCGCGAGGAGTCGCTGGTCGAGCCGCTGAGCAACGATGGCGAGCTCAGCTTCCGGCTGGATGGCAAGGTCAGCATGGACGACCTGCGCGACCTGTTCGGCCTGCCCGACGACGAAGAGGAGGACGAGGAGGCATACGACACGGTCGGTGGCTTCATCGTCCATCGCGTCGGCCGCATCCCGCTGCCCGGCGCGACCGTCAAATTTCGCGACGTGACCCTCACCGTCGACGCGGCCGAGCCGCGCCGGGTGGCCAAGGTGATCGCCTCGCGGCCCACGCCGCCAGACGAGCCGCAGAACGGCGAAGGGCATCCCGACGGCTAGAGCCGTCCCTCGGCTCAGATGCTGATCACCGACTCCAGCAGGAAGCGCAGCTCCCCGCGGCGCTCCGGGTCGATCGGCAGGGCCTCGAGGTCGGATAGCGCCTCGTCGCGGTAGCGGCGCGCCCGCGCCAGCGCCTCCGCCTGGGCGCCGCAGCGCTCCAGGATGGCAAGCACCTCGTCCACCTCGGGCTGCGACATCGGTGCCGCGGCCTCGGCCGCGTAGATTTCGCGCAGGCGTGAGGCATCGGGCTCCGGCGCATGCTGCAGGGCCCACACCAGTGGCAGTGTCTTCTTGCGCTTGCGGATGTCGCCTGCCTCCGGCTTGCCGGACGCGGCCGAGGTCCAGAAGCTGCCCTTCACGTCATCGGCCATCTGGAAGGCCAGGCCGATGTGGTAGCCGAAGCTGCGGAACGCCTCGGCCGTCTCCGGCGTGTCGTCGGCCAGGATGGCGCCCGACTGCAGCGAGGCGGCGAGCAGGGCGGCGGTCTTGCGTCCGATCATCTCCATGTACTCGTCCACGGTCACGTCGGTGCGACGCTCGAAGGTGATGTCCAGGAACTGGCCCTCGCACAGCGCCAGGCAGGTCTCGTCATAGACCCGCATCAGCTCGAGCATGCGACGGTCGCTGACCGTGCCGGCGTCGAGCGCCCGGTACAGCGCCAGCCGCGACAGGGCAAACAGCGCGTCACCCGCGTTGATGGCCAGCGGCACGCCCCAGATCGCCCACAGGGTGGGTCGATGCCGTCGCTCCGCGTCCGAGTCCTCGATGTCATCGTGGACCAGGCTGAAGTTGTGGCCAAGCTCGACCGCCGCCGCTCCGGGCAGGGCGGCGGCGTGGTCGCCGGTGAGGGCGCGGTACACCAGCAGTCCCAGCAGCGGTCGCATGCGCTTGCCGCGCGGCCCGTCCGGCTGGTCGAGGCCCAGGTGATAGGCGAGCATTTCGTACAAGGGGGCGGCCGGGCCCTCGTGCCCGCCGAGGACAGCCCGCATCTCGTCCTCGATCTGCGTCAGCAGGTCGGTAAACTCGGTCCTCATGTCGGTGCTCGTCTCCTCCACCTGCCAAGCCTACCCGAGCCGGGTGGCGCCGTGAGCCGGGCACGCCTGTACAAGACCGAGGGGATCGTGCTGCGCAGCATGGACCTGGGCGAGGCGGATCGCGTGCTCACCCTGCTGACCCCGCGGCTCGGCAAGCTACGGGTCATCGCCAAGGGCATCCGGCGTCCGCGGTCGCGCCTGGGTGGCGGCCTGGAGCCGTTCAGCGACGTGCACCTGGTGCTGGCGATCGGCCGCACCTTCGACGTGGTGACGCAGGTTGCGCTGGAGGACCCGCACCTTGGGCTGCGCAACGACCTGCACTCCACGGCAGCTGCCTGGTACCTGGTCGAGCTGGCCGACCGCTTCTGCGAGGGATCGGCCGATTCACACGAGGCATTCCTGCTGCTGGCCCAGGGGCTGGCCGCGCTGGACGCGGCGCCGTCCGAGGTGTCGCGCGAGGTGATCGCCCGCTGGTTCGAGCTGCACCTGCTCGACGCCATGGGCTTCCGGCCGGAGCTGAACCGCTGCCTGGAGTGCGGCGCCGAGATCGGCCCGGAGGGCAACGGCTACGCACCCGTGGCCGGCGGCATCTTGGGCCCGGAGTGCCTGCCAGGCGCGCTCGGCGCGCGATCGATCAGCGCCGATGCCCTGAAGGTGATGCGTCACCTCCAGCGCTCGTCGCTGCCGGACGTGCTGCGACTGCGGTTGGCCGCCACCGTCCAGCGGGAGGTCGAGCGCCTGCAGCACGCGACCGTATCGGCCGTGCTGGAGCGCGAGCTGCGGAGCCGTGACTTCCTGGAGGAGGTTGCCACCCGCGAGGCCCCGGAGCCCGCCGCCCTCACGTCATGAATGAGGGCTAGGCTAGACTCGCAAGCCCATCCATCGGTCCAACATCTGCTGCATCAGGAGCGACCAGCCAGCCGTGCCTGCCCCGAACATGGACGTCGTCGTCTCGCTCGCCAAGCGGCGCGGCTTCGTGTTCCCGTCCAGTGAGATCTACGGCGGCATGGGTGGCTTCTGGGATTACGGGCCGCTTGGCGTGGAGCTCAAGAACAACGTCAAGGCCGCCTGGTGGCGCGCCATGGTCCAGCGCCGTGACGACATCGTGGGTCTGGATGCGGCGATCGTCATGAACCCCCGCGTGTGGGAGGTTTCCGGCCATGTCGGCGGTTTCAGCGACCCCATGGTCGACTGCCGCAACTGCAAGCTGCGCTTCCGAGCGGATGACCTCAAGGGCCCGCCATCGGAGATCGCCTGCCCGAACTGCGGACAGCGCGGCACGCTCACCGAGGCGCGGCAGTTCAACCTGATGTTCAAGACGCACGTCGGGCCAATGGAGGAGAGCGCCAGCGTGGCCTACCTGCGCCCCGAGACCGCGCAGGGCATCTTCGTCAACTTCGACAACGTGGCCACCACCACCCGCCGCAAGCTGCCGTTCGGCATCGCCCAAATCGGCAAGAGCTTCCGCAACGAGATCACGCCGGGCAACTTCATCTTCCGTGACCGCGAGTTCGAGCAGATGGAGATGGAGTTCTTCGTCCACCCCTCCGAGGAGGACCGTTGGTTCGCCTACTGGGTGGAGGAGCGACTGCGCTGGTGGACCGATGACATCGGGATCGCGGCTGACCGTCTGCGGCTGCGGCCTCACGAGCCTGACGAGCTGAGCCACTACTCGAAGCAGACGACGGACGTGGAATACGCCTTTCCGATGGGCTGGTCCGAACTGGAAGGCGTCGCCGACCGGACCGATTTCGACCTGCGCGCGCATGCGGCCGGCTCCGGCAAGGCGCTGGCGGTGTTTGACGAGGCGAGCGGCGAGCACGTCACGCCATTCGTGATCGAGCCGGCGATGGGCGTGGACCGCGCGGTGCTGACCGTCCTGCTCGATGGGTACGCGGAAGAGCAGCTGGAGAAGGAAAAGCGGACGGTGCTCCGCATCCGCCCGTTTCTGGCGCCGATCAAGGTCGCCGTGCTGCCGCTGCTGCGCAACCGCCCGGAGCTGGTCGAGCGCGCCCGCGCGCTGACCACCGACGTCAAGACGCGCCTGGCGGCGACGTACGACGACACCGCCTCCATCGGAAAGCTGTACCGGCGCCAGGACGAGATCGGCACGCCCTTCTGCGTCACGGTGGACGTGGACACGTTGGACGACGGCGCCGCCACCATCCGCGAGCGCGACTCGATGACCCAGGAGCGCGTGGCGCTGAGCGCCATTCCCGATCGCCTGGCGGCTTTGATCGCGGGCACCACTGCGTGGGAGGGGCG
>DATEOS010000096.1:0-2326 GCA_035273815.1 Candidatus Limnocylindria bacterium | reverse complement strand
AGCGTTCGCCGAGGACACCCGGCAGCTCTCCGCCGCCGCCCAGGAGGGCAAGGCGCTCTACGACAACAGCTGCATCAGCTGCCACGGCCGCAACGCCGAGGGTGTCGAGGGACGCGGGCCGAGCCTCATCGGCGTCGGCTCGGCCTCCGTCGAGTTCCAGGTGGGCACCGGCCGCATGCCGATGACCCGGCAGGAGGCCCAGGCCGAGAAGAAGCCGCCGCAGTTCAACGAGGCGCAGACCAAGCAGCTGGGTCAGTACATCCAGGAGCTCGGCGGCGGACCGCAGCTGCCGTCCGGCTCGCTGGTCGAGGACATCGAGCAGAACCCCGAGGCGCTGGCCCGCGGCGGCGAGCTGTTCCGGATCAACTGCACCTCGTGCCACAGCTTCGGCGGCGCCGGCGGTGCCCTGTCGTCCGGCAAGTTCGCGCCCTCGCTGCACTCCGCCTCCGCGGAGGAGATCTACGCCGCGATGCTCACCGGCCCGCAGAACATGCCGGTGTTCGGCGACAACGAGATCACCCCCGAGCAGAAGCGCCAGATCATCACGTACGTCACGCAGCAGCTCCAGGAGGACAAGGACCCGGGCGGCCTCTTCAACCTCGGCCGGTACGGGCCGGTGACCGAGGGCCTGGCCATCTTCCTGGTCGGGATCACGCTCCTGGTGTTCGCGACGCTGTGGATTGCGGGGAAGTCATGACGGTGACCAAGAACGACCAGCACGGCGCCGGCACCGAGCCGGTGGACCTCAGCGATCCCCGGCTGTCCCGCTTCGAGATCGTCCGCGAGGGCGCCCGGCGCGACGACATCGAGATCGTCACGTACGAGTCGCAGTTCCCGACGCCGAACTCCAAGGCGGAGAAGCGCATCGAGCGCACCATCGCCCTGATGTTCCTGCTCGCGGGGCTGCTCGGCCTGGTGTTCCTGGCCGCGTACATCTTCTGGCCGTGGGAGTTCGAGCTGGGCCACGCGCGCAGCGACTACTACACCCCGATCCTCGGCATCTCGCTCGGCCTGGCCCTGCTGGCCATCGGCTTCGCCATCCTGACCTGGGCCAAGAAGCTGCTGCCGCACGAGGTCTCGATCCAGGACCGGCACGAGGGCAAGTCGACGGACGAGGATCGCCGGATCACCGGCCAGACGCTGCTCTTCACCGTCGACGAGCTCGGCATCCAGCGCCGGCCGCTGCTCAAGGGCGCCATCGCCCTGGGCCTCGCGCCGATCGGCCTGGTCGCCGCGGCGCCGCTGGTCGGGGGCCTGATCAAGAACCCGCACAAGCCCGACCGCGGCCAGGACCCGCCGATGTTCCGCACCGGCTTCGACCCGGTGGCCAACCAGGGCCGCCCGGTCCGGCTGACCCACGAGGACGGCACCCCGATCCGGCCCGAGGACGTCAGCGTCGGCGGCCAGATCACGGTGTTCCCCGGCGTTCCCCACGGTGCCACCAACGAGTACGCGGACTCGCCCACGCTGCTGATCCAGCTGCGCGCGGACGACGCCGCGGTGGCCCGCAAGGCGTCCGAGGAGGACGAGCGCAACAAGGGCGCGATGTGGGGCAATTACGTCGCCTTCTCCAAGATCTGCACCCACGCGGGCTGCCCCGCCAGCCTGTACGAGCAGCAGACCAACCGGCTGCTCTGCCCGTGCCACCAGTCGCAGTTCCTCATCACGCGCAACGCGCAGCCGGTCTTCGGCCCGGCCAGCCGCCGTCTGCCCCAATTGCCCATCCAGGTGGACGACGAGGGGTACTTCGTGGCAGCTTCGGACTACAAGGAAACCGTTGGGCCCGACTTCTGGGAGCGGCCATGAAGCGCCGAAAGCTCGACCTAGCGCAGGTTCCCGCAAACGTCGGCAAGGGGCTGGACGACCGCTACAAGGCGGCCACCCCCCTGCGCGGCCTGCTGAACAAGGTCTTCCCGGACCACTGGTCGTTCCTGCTGGGCGAGATCGCGCTGTTCTCGTTCATCGTCCTGCTGCTCACCGGCGTCTTCCTGACCCTCTTCTTCGACCCGTCGATGAAGGAGGTCGCATATCAGGGCCCCTATCCGGCGCTGCGCGGCACCGAGATGTCGGCGGCGTACGAGTCGTCGCTGAACCTGTCGTTCGAGGTGCGCGGCGGTCTGTTCATGCGCCAGATGCACCACTGGGCGGCGTTGTTGTTCATGGCGTCGATCGTGGTGCACATGGCGCGGATCTTCTTCACCGGCGCGTTCCGCAAGCCGCGGGAGGCGAACTGGATCATCGGTGTGACGCTGTTCCTGCTGGGGCTCCTGGCCGGCTTGACCGGGTACTCGCTGCCGGATGACGGCCTGTCCGGCACCGGCCTGCG
>DATEOS010000095.1:0-2728 GCA_035273815.1 Candidatus Limnocylindria bacterium | reverse complement strand
TCACCGTGTACTGGCCCATGATCGCGCTGAGCCCGATCGGCAGCGTCTTCAGCGAGTCGCTGATGATCAGCTGGGAGGCGAAGACGAACTCGGTCCAGGAGAAGACGAACGCGTAGACCGCGACGGTGGCGA
The DNA here is from genome assembly GCA_035273815.1 of Candidatus Limnocylindria bacterium. Lineage (GTDB taxonomy): Bacteria > Chloroflexota > Limnocylindria > QHBO01 > QHBO01 > DASSCW01. Next base: position 2,596 of record DATEOS010000095.1, on the reverse strand, counting down.
TGCCCGGCGCCACCAACGGCAGCACGATCCGCAGCATGGTGCGGACCGGTCCGGCGCCGTCCACCGCCGCCGCCTCGTCCAGCTCGCGCGGGATGGCGAAGAAGAAGCCGCGCAGCAGCCACGTGCAGAACGGCGCGGTGAACGCCACGTTGACCAGCACCAGCGCGTTGCGGGTGTCGATCAGCTCGATGCCGGCGAACATCTGGTAGAGCGGCACCAGCAGCAGGGTGCCGGGAATCATGTACGCCACCAGGATCAGGCCGGCCACCTTGTCGCCGCCGGGCACGCGCAGCCGGTACAGCCCGTACGCCGCCGCGATCGACACCAGCACGGTGAACAGCGCGGTGAGCAGCGCGATGGTGAAGCTGTTGGTCAGGTAGCGCGGATAGTCGGTGGCGCCGAACAGCTGGCGGAAGTTCTCCAGCGTCGGGTGCAGCGGGATGAGCGTGGGTGTGCTGCGCAGGATCTCCTGGCGGTCCTTGAACGCCGAGATGGTGACCCAGTACAGCGGGCCCAGCACGATCGTCGTCAGGACGATCCAGGTGACCAGCCGGGGCCAGGGCAGACGCGCGATCACAGCTCCTCCTTCGGCTTGGCGAGGCGGATGTAGAAGAAGGCCACCGCGGCGAGCAGGATGATGGTGATGACGCTGACCGCGGCCGCGTCGCTCGCCTGGAACTGGCTGAACGCCTTGTTGTAGATGAACACCGGCGCGGTGGTCGAGGCGTCCGCCGGTCCGCCCTTGGTGACCAGGTAGATCGAGTCGACGATGTTGAACGACCAGAGCGAGCCGACCAGCCCGAGGGCGAACAGCACCGGTTGCAGCAGCGGGAAGGTGATCGACCAGAACAGCCGCCACGGCCCGGCACCGTCCACCCGGGCCGCCTCGTAGATCTCGTCCGGGATGGTCCGCAGGGCGCCGTAGATGACCACCGCGCCGAGCGGGAACCAGTGCCAGCTGTTCATCAGGATCAGCGCCGGCATGGCCAGCGCGCTGTCGCCGAACGGGCTGCCCAGGCCGTCGATGCCGACCGCCGAGGCGACCTTCGGCACGATGCCGTAGTTGCTGTTGGTCAGCCACTGCCAGATCACCGCGACCGCGACGGTCGGGATCACCCAGGGGAACAGGATCCAGGTGCGCGACGCCCGCGACCACCGGCTGCGGCCGCCGATCACCAGCGCGGTGACGAACGCGATGAGGGTCTGCACGACCAGGTTGCCGACCAGCCAGATGCCGGAGCGCCCGATCGCCTTCCAGAACGTCGCGTCGGTCAGTGCCTGGGTGTAGTTCTGCAAGCCGACGAAGCCGGACTGGCTGCCCACGACGCCCTGGTCCTGCAGGCTCAGGATGATCGTGTTCAGCAGCGGGTAGCCGATCACTCCGAGCATCACCAGCACCAGCGGGGCGACCAGCCCGTACCCGAGCAGGTGGGTGGTCCACGGCTTGCTGCGCGCGCCCTGCCGGGCACGGAGGACGACCTCCGTACCCGACACCGCGTTTCCGGCGCTCACTTCGCGACCGCCGCCCGCATCTGCTCGTCGCCCCACTTCACCGCGGCCTCCGGCGACTCGCCGTTGCTGTACACCCGCTGCACGACCTGGGCCAGCACGTTCTGGCCGGAGATCTTGCCGATCGAGTCGATGTACTGGCCCTCGGTGAAGCCGAACAGCGCACCGGTCTTGGACTGCTCGAGCATGGCGTCGACGCAACCCCGGTACTTCTGGATCACCTCGTTGCCGGTCCACGACTCGGCCTTGGCGCCGTCCTCGGTGAGCGGCAGGAACAGGCCCGGCTCGGCGTTGAGGAAGGCGCCGTAGTTCTCCGGCTGGAGGATGTACTTGAGGAAGGCCTCCGCGCCGGCCGCCTTGGCGTCGTCGTTGGACATCACCATCGCGGCGTTGGAGTAGTAGATGCTGCCCGGCTCGCCGCCCTGGTCGGCCACCGGGATCGGGGCGCAGCCGAGGTCGCTCGCCGGCCGCCCGGACTCCTCCTCGAACGGCGCCAGGTACTGGCCCTTCTCGATGGCCATCGCCGCCGCGCCGGAGTTGAACGCGGCCTGCGGCTCACCCCAGGAGTAGTTGCCGCTGTCGCTGGGTGAGAACTTCAGCAGGTCCCGGTACAGCGTCACCGCCTTGACGGTCTCCGGGGTGTTGAAGTTGACCGAACCGTCGCTGCCGAAGAAGTTGCCCGCGCCACCGGTCAGCATCAGGCTGTAGAGCACCTGGTCGGTGGCCAGGTTCTTGCCGGCCGGCAGGGCGATGCCCTTCTTGTCGCCGCTGGTCAGCTTCTGCGCGTCGGCCTGCAGCTCGCTCCAGGTCTTCGGCGCCTGCGCGATGCCGGCCTGCTGGAACAGGTCCTTGCGGTACCACAGCATCTGCACCATGCCGTACAGCGGGACGGCCCAGTACTGGTTTTCGTCGCGGTACGCGGCCTTGGCCGGCTCGCTGAACTTGTGCTGCTTGTCCAGCTCGTCGACCAGTGTGGTCACCGGGCGGACCGCGCCCAGCGGCCGGACGTAGGTGGTGAAGTCGGGGATGGTGAACAGGATGTCCGGCTGGGTCTTGGACTGCACGGCGCCGGAGATCTTGGTGTAGA
>DATEOS010000094.1:0-12786 GCA_035273815.1 Candidatus Limnocylindria bacterium | reverse complement strand
GGCACCACGGCTCCGATTCCAGCACGCTGCCGGAGATGCTGGCTATCGTGCGCCCGGCGGTCGCGCTCATCTCGTGCGGGGTGGACAACGAATACGGCCACCCCCATGCGGTCACCCTCGAGCATCTGGCCGCGATCCCCGGCCTGCGCATCCAGCGCACCGACCTCGAGGGCACTTTGGAGGTGGTGACCGATGGCGAAGGCCTCGTCGGCGGCGACCGCGCACCGCGGGATGCGGTTAGCATCGGGCCATGGTGGTACCCGGTCGCGATCAGGCCATGCAACTGCTCGATTCCCTCGACCTCCCCGGCGGGATCGTGGTCCATTCGAGGGGCGTGGCGCGGGTCGCCGCGGAGGCGGCGCGACTGGTCGCTGCGGCGGGCGTGCCGGTCGACGTGCGTCTGGTCGAGGTCGCCTCCCTCTTGCACGACATCGACAAGCTCGAGACGCGGCAGGGCGGAGGAGTCCACGGCCAGGTCGCTGCCGAGCGCCTGGCCGCGATGGGTTTCGAGGAGCTGATGGCGCCCGTGGCGTCGCATCCGGTGACCTGCCTGCTCGACGACCGGTGCTTTCCTCGCGGGTGGCCCTCCGTGATCGTTGCGGTGGCCGACCGGCACGTGGCCCAGGCGTTCATGACCATCGACGAGCGGATCGATGACATGAAGGTGCGCCACCCCGAGTACGCCGCCGGGCTCGACGCCGCACGGCGGCCGGCCCACGCCCTCGAGGCGGAGCTCTGCGAGGCGGCCGGCCTGCAGCCTGACGACGTGGTGGAGCGGCTGCGCGCGGCCTGGCAGGCGGGTGCGTGAGCGTGCCGCTGCTGCTGGCGCACGGCGACGATGGGTTTGGCCTGGACCAGGTGGTGGCGCGCTTCGCCATCGCGATCGGCGCCGAGGATCGGGTGGAGATCATGCCGGAGCGCAGCCCGGACGAGGCCGCCATCGATCGCGCGCGGCTCGAGTCCGGCAGCGTCGGCCTGTTCGGCGCGCGGCTGGCCGTGCTGCGCCAGCCGCTGCGAGCGGCAGGTCGGTCGACGGCGGCCGGCGAACGTCTGCTTGCCCTGGTGCAGGAGCTGCCGGACGGCGCCGCGCTGGCACTGGTCGACGTTCGCTCCACACGTGAGGCTGCCCGACCGCCGGCGCTGCTGGCCAAGCTGGCGACAGCGGTCAGAGCCCGCGGCGGGGAGGTGGTCGAGCGGGTGGCGCCGCGCCGGGGGGAGCTGCATGCCTGGATCCGCCGGCATGCCGCCGAGCTGGAGACGGACATCGAGCCGCCGGCCTCGAAGCTCCTGGCCGAGCGAATCGGCGGCGCGGTCGCCGAGTCGGACGTCGAACGCGGGGAGCAGACGCGCATCGCCGACGGCGAGCTGCGGAAGCTGGCCACCTACGCCGGCGAACGGCCGATCTCGGTCGTGGACGTGGAGGCGTTGGTGGCCGACACGCGGCCGGCGAGCCTTTACGCCATCACCAATGCCATCGACCGCCGTGACGCGGCATCCGCCGCCGAAGCGGTCCAACGGGCGCTGGCCGAGGGGCAGCCGGTGCTGCGCGTCCTGGGCGCGCTGCAGGGGCGGCTATCGGACCTGATCGTGGCCCGCGACCTCAAGGCGCGCAGCGCCACGCCCGCGGAGATCACGAAGCGGGTCGGACGTGGCAGTGCCTGGCTGGCGGAACGACTGGTCGAGGCGGCGGGCCGGTACGCGGACGGCGAGCTGGAGACGATGCTGATCGGCCTGTTCGCGACCGACCTGTCGATCAAGAACAACGAGATGGAAGCGGAGCCGGCGCTGGTCGCCTGGCTCGGCGAGTTCGTGATCGGGATGCCCCGGGAGCGAGGGGCCGCGCTGCGGCGCTAGGCCGCGCCGGGGAGGATCAGGCGGCGCCGGCGCGCAGGACGCGGTCGCTCTCGATGGCGAAGGTGCAGCGTGCCTCGGTCAATCCCAGGATGCCAATCAGCTGCTGGTCCACGTACAGCTGCCGGCACGGCACGCAGAGCGCGCCCGGGATGGCGAAGAAGAGCCGCTCATCGGCGACGGTGTCCTTGAACGCGGTGTCGAACACGCTGCTCAGCAGCTGACCGCCGCAGAAGCGGCAGGTCTCGATCGGCCTTGTCAGCGGTGCGCGCTCGGTCATGAGCGGCAGAATGGGATCGGGCCGCCCCCCTCTCAATAGGAGGACCGTCCAGGCGGGACTAGTACTCCGTCGGTACCCGGGTGGGGGGCACCCATCGGCCCATCAGGCGCCAGGACCGATGCAGTACCGCAGTCGCTCAGACCAGGCGGGCCACCTGTGTGGCCTCGCTCCAGAGGCGCTCCAGGCCGTAGTACTCCCGCTCCTCGGGCGCGAAGAGGTGGACGATCACGCTGCCGTAGTCGAGGAGCACCCAGCGGGCGCTGGACCGGCCCTCCACGCCGATGGGCCTGATGCCCTCGTCGCGCAGCTCGTCGACGATGGCCTTGCTGAGTGCCTGGACCTGCGTCTCGCTGCGCCCCGAGGCGATCACGAAGTAGTCGGCCATGGTCGTGATCTCGGCCGTGCGCAGCAGGACGATGTCCGAAGCCTTCTTGTCGGATGCGACGTTCACGATCCGATGGGCCAGCTCGCCCGGGTCCTGCGCGTTGGTCTCCTGCGCCGCTTCAGCCAGATCCGTCACTCCGTGCTGCTGTCCGCCCCCAGCGCGTCGCCGCGCTGTCGCGGCCGCCGGTAGAGCCCGCGTTCGATGATCAGCTCCTCGACAGCCTGCGGCACAAGGTAGCGGATGGTCCGACCGGCCGCCACCCGTCGGCGGATCTCGGTGGCGCTGACGTCCAGCGACGGACCCTCCAGCAGGTGGATCCGTTCGGCCGCGGCCCCGAAGCGCTGACGGAGTCGCTCGGGGTCCGGCAAGGGCGTGCCCGGCCGTGGCCCAACAACCCACTCCAGCAGCGACAGCAGCCGGTCCGGCTCGTGCCAGGTATCGATCTGGGCCAGCGAATCAGCGGACATGATCAGGAACAGAGCGGCGTCGTCATAGGTGCGCAGGAGCTCCACCACGCTGTCGACCGTGTACGAGGGCCCGGCCCGCCCGACCTCCAGCGTCGTCAGCTCGAACAGGTCGTTGCCGCCGATGGCCAACCGCGTCATCAATAGCCGATCGACGATGGGGCTGATGTCGCGGCCATGCTTGTGGGGCGGCTGGGGGGCCGGCATGAAGATGACCCGATCCAGCGCCATCGCATCGGCGGCCAGGCTGGCCAGCCACAGGTGCCCGACGTGCGGCGGGTCGAAGGTCCCGCCCAGGATCCCGATCCGATGCGATCCGTGGCTGTCGCCTTCGCGCGCCGGCTCGGGCCGGGCGGCGGTGTCGAGCGCCTTGTCCGGCGACGAGCCGAGCACGGGCGGGACGGTCATTCGTCCTCGCCCCACTCCAGCTCGACGCGCCCGATGCGAACCATGGTGCCCGGACCTGCTCCGAGCCGCCGCAGCTCCGCGTCGATGCCCATCCGCTCGAGTGTGCGCTGGAAACGGTCGCGCGACTCGTCGTTCTCGAAGTCGATCCGTGCCGCCGCGGCCTCGATCCGGCGGCCCCGCACGCGGAACGCGTCGCGCTCGGCATCGACCTGCCAGCCCGCGTCGAGCGGGTCGAAGCGATGCAGCCGGACCGGCGCTTCCGCGGGGTGAGCGGCTTCATTTGCCTGTGCCACCGCCAGCGCCTCGTCCAGCGCGGCGCGCAGGGCATCGAGCCCGGACCCGTCGTGGGCGGACACGGCGATCGGCTGGCCGCCATCCGCGCGAAGTGCCTTGGCGACGGCCGGCCACTGCGCGAGTGCCTCCGGCAGGTCCTGCTTGGTCACTACCATCGGCATCGGGCGCCGCATCAAGCCCGGGTCGTGCAGGCGCAGTTCCTGGGCCACCGCCCGCCATTGCGCGACCGGGTCTTCGGCCGCCCCGTCGACGACCGCGACCAGCACGCGAGTCCGCTCCACGTGGCGCAGGAACGCGTGGCCGAGCCCGTGGCCCTCGTTCGCGCCCTCGATCAGGCCGGGCACGTCGGCAATCACCGCGGTCCGTTCATCGTCCAGCGCCAGCACGCCCAGGTTCGGGCTGGTGGTGGTAAACGGGAATGCGCCAACCTTCGGCTGCGCGGCGGTCAACGCGCCCAGCAGGGTGGACTTGCCAGCGTTCGGAGCACCCACCAGGCCGATGTCGGCGATCAGCTTGAGTTCCAGCTCGATCCAGCGCTCCTCGCCCAGCGCCCCCTTCTCGTAATGCGTCGGCGCCTGATGGGTGGACGAGGCGAAGTGCACGTTGCCGCGCCCTCCGCGGCCGCCACGCGCCACGACCAGACGCTCGCCAGGAGCCATCAGCTCGCCGAGCAGCCGTCCCGCCTCATCCGTCCTGTCGTCCGCGGCCAGGCGTACCACGGTGCCCGGCGGGACGTGGAGCTCGCGACCGGTGCCGTTGCGCCCGTGGGCTCGCCGCCGCGTGCCCTTGCCGCCGGGTTTGGCACGGAAGTGCCGGTGGCGGTGATAGTCGCCCAGGGTGGTCATGCCGGGGTCGACGACCAGGACGACGTCGCCACCATGGCCGCCATCCCCGCCGTCGGGGCCACCGCGCGGAACGTGCGCCTCGCGTCGAAAGGAGGAGGATCCGTCGCCGCCGGCACCGGCGGCCACCAGGATCCGCACATGGTCAGCGAACATCGGCAGCCGATGATACCAACGGGGTCGGGACGTCCCCCGGTCGCCGGCTGATCGGCGTGGTTCGTCCTAGAGGTAACGAAGCGGGTTGACCAGCACGCCCCCGATGATGACCTCGAAGTGGACGTGCGGACCGGTGCACATGCCGGTGCAGCCCACGGCGGCGATCGCCTGGCCCTTGTTCACCGCCTGGCCGGGTCCGACGAAGATCGTGCCCAGGTGGTTGTAGACGGTGTGGATCCCGTTGCCGTGATCGATCTCGATCACCAGGCCGCCACCGTTGTTCCGCCAGCCGGCCCAGGTCACGACGCCACCGTCGGAGGCCGCCACGGTGGTCCCGTACGGCGCGGCGATATCGATTGCCAGGTGCCAGGAGCTGAAGTAGGTGGTGATGGTGCCGTTGACCGGCCAGCCGAGGACGCCGGTGCCGACGATGTGCTGCGGCGTGGCGGGCGGCGGAGGGGCGACCGCGACGCTGCCCACGGAACCCACGGCCGCGTCCGGTGCGGGCGACGGCGGGGCGACCGGTGTCGGCAGGGCGCTCGGAGCAGCGACCAACACGCGGCGCTGGAGCATGGGGTCCGGGCGGTTGGGATCGGGGTGCAGCTCGAAGGTGGATGTGCGGGCCGAGAATGCGGCGGAGTCCGCACCACGCACGCGGGCGACGAGGTCGAAGGGGAGGAGCGAGGCGGAATCAAGGTCCGCGCTCGTCGCGGGTCGCATGGCTGCGAACCCGAAGGCGGTGGCGAAGGCGACGAGGCCAATGACGCCGACGTGCGTGACCGCCCGTGAGGCTGGACGAGTCAGGGTCAGGCGGCGCCGCTGCCGCGGATAAGCCAATACGAGCGCTCCCCAGCGTGGTCAAACGGCGTTGCCGGATCCCGCTCGAGCCCCCGAGCCGGCGACAGCTGCCGGTCCAAGATCTGGCAGGTCCGATGGTAGCAACCCCCCTGCGGCGGGGTCAACCGTCAGTCGCCGGTGGCCACCTGCAGGGCCGCAATGCCGAGCTCCGTCCACGCTCGCTCGCCCTGCTGGATCGTGATCCAGGCGACGCCGCGCGCGGTCGGGTCATCATTGGGCGGGGTCACCGCCACATCGACCGATTCGCCCGGAGCCAGCGACGGAAGCGGCTCGCCCAGCAGCGGATCGAGCGCAGCGGGCGGCACGCGCAGATACGGCTGGTCGCTCTCCTCCCAGCCGCCCACCAGGGCGAGGTCCGCCGGCCACGGATCGGTTCCGGTGTTGGTAAGCCGCACGGTCAGCGGGCCGGCGGGCGCCACCGGAGCCCAGAACATCGGACCGTCACCGGCCACGGCCGCCGGCACCGTGCCGGGCGCGGGCTCAAGGGCGGGCACCAGGTAAGCCGCTCCCCGGCTCCGATCGGCAAAGAGGCCCTGCAGGGCGTCGAAGATGCCCTGTGCCGCGGCCTGCTGGCCCGCCTCGGAGGCGAGCAGGTCCTGCTCTGCCTGATGGGTGATCGAGCCGACCTCGGTCAGCACGGACGGCATCAGGGCGCCGCGCGTCGGCTGCATGCGCGGATCGGGCCGGTCGGGGGTGGTTTCCAACAAAGGGGGCGCCACGATGTACAGGTTGTGGGCCTGGATGCCGCGGTCTTGCCGGCGGTAGTTGGCGACAGCGTCCATCTCGTCCACGACGCCGTCCTGGATGGCCTGGGCCAGGGGAGCCGTGACGTCGACGCCCCAGGGCGTTTCATCGGTATAGAAGGTCTCGGTGGCAGCGATGTCGAAGACGACGCCGTTCTCGGTCAGCGAGTTGATGTGGATGCTGACCAGCGCGTCGGCCCGCGCCAGGTTGGCAAGGTCCAGGCGTGCCTGGAGTTCGTCGCGCGTGCGGATGGCGCCCTCCGGGTCAAAGCCGGACTCGCCGTCACCATTCACGTCCCGCCACGGCAGGCCGTGGCAGCCGAGGTCCGGGTAGTCGTCGCCGGCCAGCGCCGCGTCATTGTCGCGCGTCACGACCACCGTCACGCCCTGCGCCTCGAGCATGGCCTGCAGCTGCTGGGAGATGGCCAGCGTCATGGCCTTCTCGGAGTAGCGCACGCCGCGCTGCCGCGGATCGGGCACGCCCCAGTCCAGGCAGCCGCCGTGGCCGGCATCGATGGCCACCACCAGCGCGCCTGGATTGGGCGCATAGACACTGCTGTCGGAGCCCGGAGCCGCGATGACCTGGCCGATGGGGCCCTGGCTGGCATCGGCGGATTGGCTGGCCGTCACAGCCGTGCCCGAAGCCATTGGCGAGGGCGTGGGCGGTCCACCGCAGGCAACCAGGGCGGCCGGCAGCAGCCAGGCCAGCAGCAGCCTGCTGCGGTGACGGGGCCGAACCCGCGGGCCGGTCACGGGACGCGAGGCAGGGTCAGCGCTCGGAGGCTTCGACGCTCTTACTGAGCGAGACGAGGAACTCCGCGTTGTCCTTCGTCTTGCCGAGGCGCTGCATGAGCAGCTCGATCCCCTCGTTGGGGCCGACCGCGCTCAGCATGCGACGCATGGTCCAGACCATGCGCAGCGTGTTCTCGTCGAGCAGCAGCTCCTCGCGACGCGTTCCGGAGCGCAGGACGTCGATGGCGGGGAAGATGCGCTTCTCGGACAGCTTGCGATCCAGCGCCAGCTCCATGTTGCCGGTGCCCTTGAACTCCTCGTAGATGACGTCGTCCATGCGACTGCCGGTGTCCACCAGGCAGGTGGCGATGATCGTCAGGCTGCCGCCGTCTTCGACATTGCGCGCCGCACCGAAGAATCGTTTCGGCGGGTAGAGCGCCACCGGGTCTACCCCACCCGAGAGCGTCTTGCCGGACGCCGGCAGGGCGAGGTTGTAGGCCCGCGCCAGGCGCGTGATCGAGTCGAGCAGGATGACGACGTCGCGTCCGGTCTCGACCTGACGCTTGGCGATCTCGAGCGCCATCTCCGCTACGCGGGTGTGGTTCTCGGTCGGCTCGTCGAAGGTCGAGGCGTAGATATCGCCCTTCACGCTGCGGCTCATGTCGGTGACCTCCTCGGGCCGCTCCCCGATGAGGGCGACCATCAAGAGCGCTTCGGGATACTGGTCACTGATTCCCGCCGCGATGTGCTTGAGGACCGTGGTCTTGCCGGCTTTGGCAGGCGACAGGATCAGCCCACGCTGGCCCTTGCCGATGGGGCTGATCAGGTTGATCAGGCGCTGCGTCAGGTTCTTCTGGTCCGTCTCGATGTCGAACATCTCGTCGGGGAACACCGGCACCAGCGAGTCGAAGTACGGGCGCCGCTTGGCGGTATCCGGGTCGACGCCGTTGACCGTGTCGACGCGCAGCAGGCCCCAGTACTTCTCCTGGTCCTTGGGCGGGCGCGTCTGGCCCTCGACCTTGTCACCGGTGCGCAGCCCGAAGCGGCGTACCTGTGACGATGACACATAGATGTCGTCCTGCGAAGGCATGACGCCGTGGCGGCGCAGGAAGCCGAAGCCCTCGTCGACGATCTCCAGGATGCCGGTGGCGACACCCGGCTGCCCGTTCGTCTCGACGCGCGACTGGCTGGGCGCCAACGGCACCACGTCAAGGAGCTTCAGCACCAGGTCGGAGTGCTCCAGCTCCTCGTACCCCTCCACCCCATGCTCGCCCGCCAGCTCGCGCAGCTCGTCGACGTCCTTGGCCTGCAGGTCCGCCAGGTTCATCCCGCCTTCGTCGGCGTCGGTCGGGAAGGGGCCGGCGTAGATCGACGAATAGCCGCCGGTCGCGTAGTTGTTCCGTCGCTGGTAGGTGGTGCGGGGCTGCTGACGGCGCGGGCCGCCGCCGTCCTGCCGTCGGCGCGGGCGACCTCGGCGCGGGGGTCGTGATTCGTCGCTCATCGGTGGCTCGGCTCTCGACGCTGCTGCATTTGGGGGACTGACCTCGAATGGGTGGTAGGGCCTGCCTTCATATCGGGGCCACCCTGCCCGTGGCCATGGGGACAGAATGGAGGACTCGGAGGGAGCGCCAGCCCTTGGGCGCGACCGCGTGGGACGAGTCGTGGTCGTGTGCTCGGGCTGTCGATCGTCCGTGGGACGCGCGGCGGTACCGAAATCAGACCTTGCGGGTCCCAGCGCGGGTGGTGATGTTGGGCCCGCCGTATCCGCTCATCTCGCCGATGAGCAGGGTCCTGATCTGACGCAGGACCGGCCGCCAGTCCAAGTGATCATACCCGAGATGCGCAACCACGTCATGCGCATTCCATTCCTGTCCGCGCGCCCAACTGCGTCGCAGGGCGGCGCCACTGTCGCGACTGGTCCACCACGCCTCGCCGCCGCTCGCCTGCAGCCATGCGCTCAGGCTGCCCGCGACCATGGCCGCCCGCGCATAACGAGCCACGTACAGGTTGTCGTCGATTCCCAGGTAGCGCTCCTGCGGATAGCGCACTCCCAACATGAGGCCCAGCATGCCCTCGTACTCCTCGCGTGCGATGGCCAGGTCCTCGCCGCGGTGCAGGTTGAGCTCGTAGAGCAGGCTCGCGCCCATCAGCCGCAGCAGGCGGAGGTACCAGAAGGCACTGAAGTCGGCGAAGCCCGCGGCCTCGTCGTCCGGCATGCCGATGATGTGGCGCAGCCAGGCAGGCTCCCCCACCAGGCGCTCGAAGAGCAGCCCGTAGCCCTCGGTCAGGCTGTTGTCGCCGAGCAGGCGCCACGGCACCGGCAGCGCTGGGTCGACGTGCGCGAAGTGCTCGGCGTGGCCACCCTCGTGCAAGAGGGCGGCATAGTCGTCCCAGCCGCCGCGCGGCTGGATCACCAGGCGCACGTCGTTCGGCACGTTGACGGGGGCGCAGAACGCGCGGGCCGACTTCTGTGGCCGCGGCTGGATGTCCAGCACGATGCTCGGCTGCGCGTCGATGTCGATGCCGAGTCCGTTGAGCGTGGCGCGGAAGGCCGGCAGCATGCGATGTGCCTCGAACCACCGGTCCCAGCCCTCGCCGCGGATCACGTGCTCGAGGTCGACGAACGAGGCGTCGCCCTGCTCGATGTCGATCTCGGCCAGGAACCGGCGCAGGGCGGCGAAGTACACCGTTTCCGACTCGGCCAGGAAGAGGCGCATCTCGGCGGCCAGCACGTCAGGGTCGAAGCCCGCGGTGTCGGCCACCATCGCCGGAACATCGGCGTAGCCGAGCCCGCGCACCGCCTCGCGTCCGGCCGCCAGCTTCTCCTCGCGCAGGGGATTGATCGCTTCCACCGCCTCGAGGTAGCTGTCGTACAACGCGTTTCGCGCGATGCGGTTGGCAATGTCCGCCGCGCGGTTCGGGACCTGGCGGTAGGGGATCGGCTCTCCCTGCCAGATGACGGCGGCCTGCGCCTCGGCAACCTCGATCCGCTCGGTGAGCCCGGCAACGGCGGCCGCGGCGTGCTGCTGCACGGCGACGGCCAACAGCTCCCCCGCCTCGCGGCCGGCCTCGTCGTCCTTCGCGGCTCGCTCCCGCAGGGCATCGATGGCGGCGGTGCTGAACAGGTCGCCGTGCTCGGCGTAGATCGCGGCCAGGCCCATCTCCTCATCCAGCCCGGCCAACTGCCGATAGACGGCCTCCATGTACTGGGCCAGGAAGCGCTCGAGCCGCTCCGGGTAGGTCTTCAGGTTGACGCGGGATCGCGTCCTGGTCGCCATCGGGTCAGCTAGCTGCGTTCGGCGCCGGCCGCGCTGCCGGCCGGCCTGGCATCCGGCGCAGTCGGCTCCTCGCTCGCCTCCTCGCGGATGGGCTCGGCGGCTGCCGTCGGCAGCCCGACGCGGGTTGCCGCGGCCCCCACGAAGTCGCGGAAGAGCGGGTGCGGCCGGTTGGGCCGGCTCTTCAGCTCGGGATGGGCCTGGGTGGCCACGAACCAGGGGTGGTCGCGCAGCTCGATGTACTCCACCAGCCGTCCGTCGGGTGAGACGCCGCTCCACCACATGCCCGCCTCGCCGAGGCGGTCGCGATAGGCGTTGTTGACCTCGAACCGATGGCGGTGCCGCTCGTAGGCGATCTCCGCCCCATAGGCGTCGCGCACCTTCGAGCCCTCCTCCAGCTTGGCCGGGTACAGGCCGAGGCGCATGGTGCCGCCCTTGTCGGTGACATCGGCCTGGTCGGGCATGAGGTCGATGACCGGGTGCTCCGTGAAAACGTTGAACTCGCTGCTGTTGGCATCGGCGTTGTCGAGCGCCACGCGGCCGAACTCGATCACCGCGCACTGCAGGCCCAGGCACAGGCCCAGGAACGGGACCTGCTGCTCACGCGCCCAGCGGATCGCGCGCACCTTGCCCTCCACGCCGCGGTAGCCGAAGCCGCCGGGCACCAGCACGCCGGCCACGCCATTCAGCTCCGCGGCCACCTGCTCCGGCTCCATGCGCTCCAGCTGTTCCGAGCGGATCCACCGCACCTTGACGTCGACGCGATGGTGCAGGGCCGCGTGCTTCAGCGCCTCGGTGACGCTGATATAGGCGTCGGGGAGCTCGGTGTACTTGCCGACAATGGCGATCTCCAGGTCCGGCCGCGGCGCGCGGATGCGGGCGACCAGCTCCTGCCAATCGGCCAGGTCCGGCTCGGAGGCGGGGATGTCCAGCTCCCGTGTGATGAGCTTGCCGAGTCCCGCCCGCTCCAGCAGCAACGGCACCTCGTAGATGCTGCGCGCGGTCCGCAGCGGAATGACGGCGTGCACGTCAACGTCGGTGAAGAGGGCGACCTTGTCCAACAGCTCGTCGTCGATGGGCTCGTCGCTTCGTAGCACGATCACGTCGGGCTGGATGCCGATGCCCCGCAACGTGCTCACGCTGTGCTGGGTCGGCTTCGTCTTGAGCTCGCCGGTGGCGCCGATCTGCGGCAGCCAGGTGACGTGGACATACAGTACGTTGCCCCGCCCGACGTCCTTCCGCATCTGGCGGATCGCCTCCAGGAAGGGCAGCGACTCAATGTCGCCGACCGTGCCGCCCACCTCCACGATCACCACGCCGTGGGCAGCCAGACCGCTGGTGGCCACCGTGCCGGTGCCATCGCGCGCGACGCGCGCGATGCGCTCCTTGATCTCGTTGGTGATGTGCGGGATGACCTGCACCGTTCCGCCCAGGTAGTCGCCGCGTCGTTCCTTGGCGATCACGCTCTGGTAGATGCGGCCGGTGGTGACGTTCGAGGCCTGCGACAGGTTCTCGTCGATGAAGCGCTCGTAGTGGCCGAGGTCGAGGTCGGTTTCCGCCCCGTCATCGGTCACGAACACCTCGCCGTGCTGGTACGGCGACATGGTGCCGGGGTCGATGTTGATATAGGGGTCGAGCTTGAGGATGGAGACCGGGACTCCGCGGGCCTTGAGGATTCGCCCGATGGAGGCGGCGGTGATGCCTTTGCCGAGCGAGCTGGTGACGCCGCCCGTGACGAAGACATACTTCGGCATCGGTCTTCTGAAACCTCCGGGGTTTTTCGGATGATATCAGAGGCCGATGGAGCCCGAGGGCTCTAGCGGAGCTGGTTGTGCAGGCCTTCCAGCCGACGCTGCGTGCGGGCGAGCTCTCGCGCCGCGGCCAACTCCATCCCGGGATGCGCCAGCAGCAATCGCTCCTGCTGGATGCGCCGGCGGAGCTCTCGCATGGTCTGCCACATTCGGCGATGCCGCGAGGCCGGCTGCTTTGGTCCGGTGATCATGCCGTCCTGCATTGCAGACCGCGTGCCAACCACAATGCCCTGCATGCCGGCCGCCGTCCGCCTCATCCATCCCGCACCCGCGTTCGCGGTCACGCTGCTGTCCGCGGTCCTCGGCGCGATCCTGCTCGCCCAGGAGGGGCGGCCGATCGACGGACGCTGGTGGCTGACGGTGCTGGCCGTGGCCGGATCGCAGGTCTTCACCGGCGCAACCAACGACCTGGCCGATGCGGCCCGCGACGATGCCGCCGGACGCACCGAGAAGCCCATTCCGGGGGGCGAGATGAGCCAGAACCTGGCGCTCTGGCTGGCTTCGGTCGGGTTGGCCGTGCAGGTCGCGGCCTCCGGCTGGCTGGGCGCGCTGCCGCTGGCATTGGGATTGGGCGCCGTGGCCAGCGCGGCGGCCTACAACCTGGCCCTGTCACGGACGCCGTTCTCGCCGCTTCCCTACCTGATCAGCTTCGGCCTGCTGCCGCTGTGGGTCGCCGCCGGCGTGGAC
>DATEOS010000093.1:0-3332 GCA_035273815.1 Candidatus Limnocylindria bacterium | reverse complement strand
TGGAGCGATTCAGCAGCAAGTACGCGGTGCGCCGCATGCTGGCGGCCAACGGGCTGCCGACCGTGTCGGGCAGCCGGGGCATCATCACCGATCAACGCGATGCGATGGACCAGGCGCAGGAGGCGGGCTACCCGGTCCTGCTCAAGCCGTCGGCCGGTGGCGGAGGTCGCGGCATGCGGCTGGTGCGCTCTCCGCGCGAGATGGAGACGTCGTTGCCGCTGGCTCGATCTGAGGCGCAGGCCGCCTTCGGCGACGACAGCATCTACTTCGAGAAGTGGATCGAGGAGTCCCGTCACGTGGAGGTCCAGGTGCTGGTCGACCAGCACGGCAACGGCGTCCACCTGGGCGAGCGAGACTGCAGCATCCAGCGTCGCCACCAGAAGATCATCGAGGAGGCGCCGTCGCCGGCCATGGACGACGCCGCTCGCGATCGGCTGCGCGACCTGGCCATTCGCGCCGTTGTGGCCGCTGGCTACGAGAGCGCCGGCACCCTCGAGTTCCTGCTCGACAAGGACGGCAACTTCTACTTCATCGAGATCAACTGCCGCATCCAGGTCGAGCACCCGGTGACCGAGATGCTCACCGGCCTGGACCTCATCGCGGAGCAGATCCGGCTGGCCGCCGGCGAACGCCTCTCGCTGACGCAGGAGCAGGTCCGCCTGGATGGACACGCCATCGAATTCCGCATCAATGCCGAGGATCCGGGCGACAACTTCTCCCCGCAGACCGGCGTGGTGGAGGAGCTGGCGCTGCCCGGCGGTCCTGGCGTCCGCGTCGATACGCACCTGTACGCCGGGTACGAGGTGCCGCCGTTTTACGACTCGCTGCTGGCCAAGCTGATCGTCTGGGGCGATACCCGCCCCGTGGCGCTGGCGCGCGCCCGACGTGCACTGGCCGAGTTCACGGTCGGCGGCCTGAAGACCAACCTCCCCTTCCATCGTGGGATGATCGACAACGCCGCATTCCTGGAGGCGGAGATCAGCACGAACCTGCTGGACCGGGTTGGGCCGGCGGCCTTCGTGGCCGGCAGCGCATAGCGTCATGGAGCCAATGTCCAAGTTCACCGCGCCGCTCGAAGCGTCCGACATCATGAGGATCCTTCCCCACCGCTATCCGTTCCTGCTGGTCGACCGCGTGATCGAGTTGGAGCCCGGCAAACGAGCAGTGGGGATCAAGAACGTCACCGCCAACGAGCCCCAGTTCACCGGGCACTTCCCCGGGCGCCCGATCATGCCCGGCGTCCTGATGGTCGAGGCGCTTGCGCAGACCTGCGGCGTGGCGGTGCTGACCCTGGATGAATACCGCGGCAAGATCGGCCTCTTCGCCGGGATCGACGGTGTCCGCTTCCGGCGCCTGGTGCAGCCCGGTGACACGCTGCGCATGGAGGTCACCGTCGAGAAGCTGCGCGGCATGTTCGGGCGCGCCCGAGCGGTCGCCACGGTGGACGGCGAGGTCGCGGTGGAGGGGACCCTGTCGATCGTCATCCCGCGCGACCAGTCGCTGGCTGG
This sequence comes from Candidatus Limnocylindria bacterium, assembly GCA_035273815.1. Taxonomy (GTDB): domain Bacteria; phylum Chloroflexota; class Limnocylindria; order QHBO01; family QHBO01; genus DASSCW01. Next base: position 1,824 of record DATEOS010000093.1, on the reverse strand, counting down.
AGGCCTGACCGATGGGTGAGCGTGGAACCCGCATTCGCGAAGAGCGGCGAGTGGTGGTCACCGGCATGGGGGCGCTGACGCCGATCGGCAACGACGTGGCGTCATTCTGGGAAGGGTTGATGGCCGGCCGGAGCGGGATCGAGCGGATCGCATCCTTCGACCCGAGCCGCGTCGACAGCAAGGTGGCCGGCGAGATCCGCGGCTTCGAGGCGGACGAGGTGATGCCCAAGAAGGAAGTCCGCCGCAACGACCGCTACGTCCACTACGCCTGGGCGGCGGCGGCCGAGGCAATGCGTGACGCCGGCCTCGACAACCCCATCACCGACGAGTCGCTGGCGGAGCGCACCGGTGTGATCGTGGGCTCGGGGATCGGCGGCATCAACACCATGATCCGCGACGTGATCGAGGCCCACGACCTGGGGATCGAGCGCGTCGGACCATTCCTGGTCACGGCCCTTATCCCTGACATGGGGGCGGGTTATATCGCCATCTATGCCAACGCGCGTGGCCCCAACTACGCCACGGTCAGCGCCTGCAGCAGCAGTAACCACGCGATTGGCGACTCGCTGAACATCATCCGGCGCGGCGAGGCTGACGTGATGATCGCGGGCGGCGCCGAGGCGGGGATCGGCGAGATTCCGGTCGCGGCCTTCGCCGCCATGCGGGCGCTGTCGACCAAGCGCAACGACGACCCATCCAGGGCCTCGCGGCCGTTCGACGCGGATCGGGATGGCTTCGTCATGGCCGATGGTGCCGGCGTGCTGGTGTTGGAGGCACTGGAGCACGCGCAGGCGCGCGGCGCCCGGATCCACGCGGAGGTGGCCGGCTACGCTGCCACCGACGACGCATCCCACATCACCCTGCCAGCGCCGGGCGGTCGCGGCGCGGTGGGCAGCATGACCCACGCCATCACCGACGCCGGGCTGACCATGGACGACATCGACTACATCAACGCCCACGGCACCAGCACGGGGCCTAACGACAAGTCGGAGACGGCGGCCATCAAGACCGTGTTCGGAGAGCGGGCCTACGCCATCCCGGTCAGCAGCACCAAGAGCATGACCGGGCATCTGCTTGGCGCCGGCGGCGGCGTGGAGGCGATCGCCTGCATCCGCGCCATCGGCGAGGGATGCATCCCGCCGACCATCAACTACGAGTTCCCCGACCCGGATTGCGACCTGGACTACGTGCCGAACCAGGCGCGGCGCGCCGAAGTGAACGTGGCGATGAGCAACTCCTTCGGCTTCGGCGGGCATAACGCCACCCTCATCTTCCGACGATACGAGCCGGATGCGTCCGCATGACGGAGCGCCGCTCCGGCGACCCGATCCTGGCCGCCATCGACCTGCTGACGCCCGCCTTCGAGGCGAGCGGGCTGGACGAGCTGGAGGTCGAGGCCGGGGAACTGGTGGTGCGCCTCGCCCGGCCGATGGCGACCACGGCCCCCGCATCCAGCACGACGCCGGCTGCGGTCACGCCCGCGACCCCGGCGCCGGATCGGCCGGCCAGCCCGTGGGGCGACCCGGCGCCCGGCATGCGATTCGTCGTCGCGCCCCTGACCGGCGTCTGGTATTCGGCGCCGTCGCCGGGCGCGCGGGCCTACCTTCAGGCGGGGGACGAGATCGGGGTGGGCTCAGTCATCGGCCTGATCGAGGCGATGAAGCTGTTCAACGAAATCAAGTCGGACGTGGGTGGCAAGGTGACGCGCACCCTGGTCGAGAGCGGGACCCTGGTCAAGCGCCAGCAGCCGCTGATCGAGGTCGACCCGCGCGGATGAATCGGTCCATGAGGAGGATGGCATGACGGCGAATGCGGTCATCACCG
>DATEOS010000092.1:0-4884 GCA_035273815.1 Candidatus Limnocylindria bacterium | reverse complement strand
CCGGAGACGGCGCCGCCGCGGGGGTCAGCGGCGCCGTCGGCCGAGGGGGTCACTTGCCGAAGCCGGCGGTGAGCCCAGACAGGAGCTGCCGGCGGCCGACCACGTAGAGCACCAGGATCGGCAGCGTCGTCAGCACGACCGAGGCCAGCACCGCCGGCACGTTCACGCTGTATTGCCCCTGGAACGTCCACAGCGCCAGGGGCAGCGTGCGCCGGCCAGGGTCCTGGGTGAGCACCAGCGGCAGCAGGAACCCGTTCCAGATCGTCAATCCTTGGTAGATCGCCACGGTCACCAGCGCCGGCCGCGTGAGCGGGAAGGCGAGGTGCCAAAGCGTTGCCCATTCGGTAGCGCCGTCCACCCGCATCGACTCGAACAGCTCGTTCGGCACGTCCCGGATGAAGTTCGACAGCACCAGCACCGAGAGCGGAATCGCAAACGCGATCGACGGCAGGACGATCGCCAGCAGGGTGTCGTAAATACCCAGCTTGATGATGATGAGGTAGATCGGGATGATCGTCGCCTGCAGTGGGATCGCCAGGCCCATGAGGAACAGCGTGTTCGTCGCGCGCAGATGCCAGCGGGCGCCGCCGCGGATGATCGCGAACGCCGCCATGAAGGAGCAGAACACCACCGGGATCACCGCGCCGACCACGACGATCACGGTGTTGACGAAGTAGTGGATGAAGTCCGACTGAAGGACCAGCCGGTAGGCATCGAACGTGATGTTGGTCGGCGGCTTCAGCGGGTTCTCCGCGAAGTAGACCTCCTGGCTCTTCAGGCTGGTGACCACGATCCAGTAGATCGGGATGATGACGACCGCGAGCCAGAGCCAGGCGGCCAGGCCGCCGAGCCAGTTGAAATGCAGCAGGTTACGGCCGCTGTGTCGGCGCCGCTGCCGGGGCGACGCCTCGTTCGCCTGCTCCGTCTCGGCACGGAGAGTCGACGTCACGTCACATCCCCTCCAGCTGGCTCGCACTGCGGTCCCGGCCGCCGAGCCGTTGCAGCAGCACGGCGACCACGAGTCCGACCAGCACGAGGATCATGGCGATCGCGCTGGCCGGACCCATCTGGTTGCCTTGGAAGCCGGTGATGTACATGTCCAGCGCGAGCGTCCGGGTCGCGTCGGCCGGGCCGCCGGCCGTCAGCACGAAGATGATGTCGAAGAACGTCAGCGACCCGACGATCATGAGCGTCGACGACGTGATGAATGTGTACTTCAGCTGTGGCAGGGTGATGCTGAAGAACTGCCTGAACCGGCCGGCCCCGTCGATCTGGGACGCCTCGTACAACGAGACCGGGATCTGCCGCACGCCGGCCTGGTAGAGCAGCGAGTGGAACGGGATGTACTGCCAGGACACCACGAACACCAGCACGCCGATCGCGAGCGGTCCCCTGCCCAGCCAGTCCTGGGACAGGAAGGAGACGCCGAGGCCCGTACCCAGCCCGAAGTTCGGGTCCAGCAGAGCCTTGTACGTGATGGCCAGCGCCGCCGAGCTGAGCAGCAGCGGGATGAAGAAGAAGACCGCGAGCACGCCGCGGTAACGCTGGCGGCCAGCCAGGAATGTGCCGAGCAGCAGGCTCATCGGCGTCTGGAACGCCCACGACAGCGCGGTGATCAGGAACGTGACCCACAGCGCATGGAGGGTGGCCCGGTTGGTCAGCACCGACCGCCAGCTCTCGAAGCCCGCCGCATGGATCGCGCCGATCCCGTCCCAGCGAGTGAAGCTGAGGAACAGCACGCCGGCCAACGGCACCACGGCAAAGGCGATGAAGATCAGCAGCGCCGGCAGCGCCATCCACGCGACCGACCCGCTCCGCCCGCCGGTGCGCGTGGACTGCACCGTCGCGCGCGCGGCGGCAGGCGGAGCGAGCGCGGTCACTGGCCGATGACCTTGTTCATGTTGTCGGCGAACTGCTGCGGCGAGATCGACAGCTGGAACAGCTTGGAGATGTTGTCCAGCAGCGTCTCCGCCGCGGTCGGGCTGGCGGCCTGGTCCCAGGACTGCCCGAAGAACTTGGCCTTGCTGGCGATGCCGTAGACGAAGTTCAGGAAGTCCTTGTCCTTCGACGCGTTGAGCTGGCTCTCGGTGCCCACCACGATCGGCACCTGGCCCGTGTCGATCCACTGCTTGTTCTCGGCGTCGGAGAGCACCTGGGTCTTGAAGAAGTTCTTGGCAATGTTCTTCTGCTCGTCGGTGGCCTTCGACGAGATCGACAGGTATTGGCCCGGGTTGCCGACGGTGTCACCCGGCTCACCCTTGCCGCCGTCGATCGGCGGGAAGTTCATCCAGCCGAGGCCGCCGCTGGGCACGAACTGGCCGCCGTTGGCGACCTGGATCCCGTACGACCAGGAGCCGTGCAGCATCATCGCGGCCTTGCCGGTGTAGAGCAGCGCCTGGTCGGCGTTGGAGTCGGCGGTGATCGAGGAGAAGCCCTTGACGAAGCCGTTGGCCTTGACCAGGTCCTGCGTCATCTGCAGGCCCTTCTGCGCGTCCGGGTCGGCCCAGGCACCCTTCTCCGTCATGACCCGGTTGAACAGGTCGCTGCCGCCCAGCCGCATGAGGAAGAACTCCAGCCACATCATGTTCGTCCAGCGGGACTGGCCGCCGAGCGAGAATGGGGCGATCTTCTGCGCGTTGAACTTCGGCACCAGGTCGAGGATGTCGCTGTAGGTCTTCGGCGGCTGGACGCCGACCTTGTCGAAGACCTTCTTGTTGTAGTAGAGGACGATCGGCTGCACGGTCTCGGCCGGCATCGCGTAGATCTTGCCGTCCACGGTGGCCGCGCCGAACGAGGACGGGAACAGCCGGTTCTTCACGTCAGGGTTCTGCGCGAACCAGGAGGTGAGGTCCTCGACCTGGTTGGCCGCCACGTAGGTCTTCAGGCCGCCGCCGCCCCAGCCCCAGATGATCGTCGGGGCCTGGCCGGCGCCGATCGCCGTCTTGATCTTGGCCTTGTACGCGTCGTTCTGGAACGTCGTCGGCTTGATCTTGGAGTTCGGGTTGGCCTTGTTGAACCGGTCGACGCTGGCCCGCCGGATCGCCTCACCGGGCGGGCCGGACAGGAACCAGTAGGTCGCGGTGCCGCTGCCGGCACTGCCGGCGTTGCCGCCGCCACCGCCGGCGCCGGCCTGCGTCGGGCCGGAGCTACCGCACGCGGCCAGGGCCGCACCGGTGAGAGGAACGCCCACCGCGACCTTGAGGAAGGTGCGGCGGGAGGTCGTTGTGGGGTCCACGCTCATCTCCGTAGTCGTGAGCCGCGGCCTCCCGCGGCGGCCGATCATCTGAGGTGGGGAAGCGATCGACCGCAGTTCTTCCGCTCGTGCCTCCGCACGAGGACGACTGATCTTTCGACCGGCGATCGCAAGAGTTAACGTAGGAACGCGGTGCACCCGTGTCAAGGGTCTTGAGCAGCCGTTTCCGTAACGTGAACAAAGCCCGCTCACAGGCGTCCGGCGTCTCGAAAACGATGGGTGACGGGAGGCCGCAAACCGTGCCATGATGCCCAGGCGGCCAGCAGGGACCGGCGAAAGCTTTCGAAAGATCGAACACCGCCGAGCAGCCGAGGAGACGCGTGACCACATCGGACCGGACCCGTACCGCGGAGCGCACCCGGCCGTGGCAGGACACCGCGCGCCCGGCCGCCGAGCGGGCCGAGCTGCTGCTCGCCGAGATGACCCTCGAGGAGAAGGTCGCCCAGCTCGGCAGCCGCTGGGTCGGCGCGGACACCCGGGTCGAGGAGGTCGCCGACGAGGACGGCACCCTCAACGTCGCCCCCATGCAGGACGTGTTCGCGGCCGGCGCGGCCGTCACCCTGACCGACGCCAGCCGGCACGGGCTCGGCCACCTCACCCGGGTGTACGGCAGCGCGCCGGTCAGCGCGGCCGAGGGCGCGGCCGAGCTGGTCCGCCAGCAGCGGGTGGTGATCGAGGGATCCCGGCTCGGCATCCCGGCACTGGTGCACGAGGAGTGCCTGACCGGGTTCACCACCTACGGCGCGACCGTCTACCCGGCCGCGATCGCCTGGGGCGCCACCTTCGACCCGGACCTGATCGAGCGGATGGCCGGCGCGATCGGCCGGGACATGGCCGCGCTTGGCGTGCACCAGGGCCTGTCCCCGGTGCTCGACGTGGTCCGCGACTACCGGTGGGGCCGGGTCGAGGAGACCATGGGCGAGGACCCCTACCTGGTCTCGATGCTCGGCGCCGCGTACGTGCGCGGGCTGCAGGGCGCGGGTGTGCTCGCCACCCTCAAGCACTTCGCGGGCTACTCCGCCTCCCGGGCCGCCCGCAACCACGGCCCGGTCTCGATGGGCCGGCGCGAGCTGCTCGACGTGATCCTGCCGCCGTTCGAGACCGCCGTCGCCGCCGGCGCCGGCTCGGTGATGAACTCGTACTCGGACGTCGACGGCGTGCCCGCCGGCGCCGACGGATGGCTGCTGACCGAGGTGCTGCGGGACGACTGGAGCTTCGCCGGCACCGTGGTCTCCGACTACTGGGCGGTGCCGTTCCTGGCGACCATGCACCGGGTGGCGGCCGACACGGGCGGGGCCGGCGCGCTGGCGCTCGCGGCCGGCATCGACGTGGAGCTACCGGACACGATCTGCTATGGCGACGGGCTGGTCGAGCGGGTCCGCTCCGGCGAGGTCCCGGAGGAGCTGGTCGACCGGGCCGCCCGCCGGCTGCTGCGGCAGAAGGCCCAGCTGGGGCTGCTCGACCCGGACTGGACGCCGGAGGCCTCGGTCGCGGGTGCCGGCGGCGTCGAGCTCGACCCGGCGGCCAACCGGGAGCTGGCCCGGGAGCTGGCCGAGCGCTCGGTCGTGCTGCTCGACGCCGCCGACCGGCTGCCGCTGCTCGGCCCGGACCGGCCGGCGCTGGTCCGGGTC
>DATEOS010000091.1:0-6212 GCA_035273815.1 Candidatus Limnocylindria bacterium | reverse complement strand
TCCGGGAGGCTGGTGTCGAGCTCCTCGACCTCCTCGGCTTCTTCCTCGGGCTCCTCACTCTCCTCTCCCTCGTCATCGTAGCGGAGTGCACTGCCCCGGATGTCCGGTCGAACGCCAGCCGGCCGGCCGGCCGAGCTGCCAGGGAAGGAGACCTTGCCGAAGTTGTCGGGGTGGGCGAAGGTCTCGCGGATGATGATCCGGACCTCCTCGCCGCTGACGACCGTGATCGCCGCCTCGTAGCGGTTGCCGCCATTCATCAGTTTGCCCAGCCGGGCACCAACGCGCGGCTCGACCTGGCCGATCTGCACCTCACCGACGCGCGCCACCAGGACGTCGCCGTCATGCGCCAGCTCAACCGCATCGCCAGGCGACAGCGGCGCCAGCTGACGAGCCGGGCCGACGTTGATCACGCGGGCGTGGCCGGTCTTGCCCATCTCCTCGATGAAGTCGGCTGCAGAGGCCTTCTCCGGCTTGCCGTTGCCGCCCGCGCCATCGCCGCCACCCAGCAGCACCTCCAGGCGCGCCACGTTGCGCTCGGCGATCCGGTTGGTGGCGTCACGCTCCAGCGCACTCTTGTAGGCGGCCAGCGCTTCGTCATGGCGGCCGAGCTCTGCGAACGCCTTGCCGAGCCGGTTGTAGGCATCGGTATCCGGCCCGAGCTCGAGCAGCTCCTGGTTGGACGCGACGGCCGCCTCCCATTCTCCCTGGGTGGCCTGCGCGATCGCGCTATCCGCCAGCTGCCTGCGCTGGCGCGTGGTGGTTTCAGTATCCCCGAGCGTCATCAGGTGGGTGTCTCTCCCGCGAAATCGTGGTTGAGAAAGGGCGGTGGCAGGTCCGCAGCGGGCCATTCCGGCCCGAGGGCGCCTTGTTGTAGCACCGGCCGCAAGGGGTGTCAACGCGAGCCCCCGCCGGCCGGCCATCCGCGCGGTGGCGAAGCGATCAGCCGACGTACAGCAGCAGCGCCACCACGAGGCCCAGCACCGCCAGGGCGCCGAACTCCAGGATCACCGACCGCCCCGACGCCCCGTCGTCCAGGGCCTCGGCAGCGCCGCCCCAGGCGTGGAAGCCGAGCGCGACGATTGCCGCTCCAACCACGCCTGGCAGCTGCAGCAGGCCGACGGCGGTCGCGACCTGCGCGACCGCCACCAGGTGCAGCGCCGCCTGCCCGACCGCCTCTGCGCCGCTCCGGCCCCGCGCCTCGGCCGCCCGCAGCGCGGGAACGCTGGCCAGAATCAGCAGCAGGATCAGCCCCGGCGGCCAGGCGTCGGCCGGGATCATGCCGCCGATGCCTGCCGCGGCCGCGAACACGATGCCTACCAGCGCCAGATCGAGGCCCACTCGGCGCTGGCCTGCCTCGGTCAGGCCAAGCTCCAGGCGGATCACGCCGAACAGGAGCAGTGCCGCGACCGGGGTCAGCAGCAGCCCGATGCTGGGTACCAGCAGCCGGCCGAAAAGGGTGAGCGTGACGCCGGCCGTCGCCAGCGTGGCGTAGCGCGCGAAGCCGAGCTCCGTGCGCGCCGGCCCGATCAGCCACACGGCGCCGATCCCACCGATTGCCAGCTGGGCCGCCACGGCCACCGCCACCCAGAACGGCGTGACCAGCCAGCCAACGGCCGCCACCACGGCCATTGCGATCGAGATGAGGATCGCCTCGCGGTACTGCAGACGCGTCAGCGCGCGAACGGCCGCGGGTCGGTGGCTCATCACGCGTCCGATCATTACAACCACGCCAGCAACGCGTCGGCGTCGCGCGTGCCGGCCACCTGGTCGCGGGTCAGCCACGCTCGCCGGGCCATGGATACGGCGTAGTCGATCTGGTTCAGCTCCTCGGTGCGATGGGCGTCGCTGGCCAGCGTCAGCCGCACGCCCGCCTGCGCCGCCGCGCGGCCGAGGGCGTCGTCCAGGTCCAGGCGCGGGCTGCCGTTCATCTCGAGAAGGGTACCGGTGCGCGAAGCAGCGGCAAAGAGCCGCGGCCAGTCCAGGGGCATCGGGTCACGCCGGTTGACGATGCGTCCGGTGGGATGCGCGATCACATCCACGTGCGGGTTCTCGATCGCGGCCAGCGTGCGGGCGGTCAGCTGTTCAGACGGCTGTGTTCGCGAGGTATGGACCGATGCCACCACCAGGTCGAAGACGGCGAGCAGCTCATCGGGGTAGTCCAGGCTGCCATCGGCGCGGATCTCCATCTCGGTGCCGTGCAGGATGCGGAACGGGGCCAGCTCGGCATTGAGCCGATCGATCTCCGCCTTCTGCTCCACGATGCGCTCGAGCGTCAGCCCGCGAGCCACGCCCAGGGAGGGCGAGTGATCGGTCAGCACCATCCACTCGCGTCCGCGCTCGCGCGACGCACGGGCCATGACCTCGATCGAGTCGACGCCATCGGTCCAGTCCGAGTGCACGTGCGTGTCCCCCTTCACATCCGCCACGGTGATCAGCTCGGGCAGGGCGCCCTTGCGGCCGACGTCGAGGACGTCGGTGTCCTCGCGCATCTCCGGCGGGATCCACGGCAGGTCCAGGCGCGCGTAGACCGCCTCCTCGGTGTCGTCCACCAGCAGCTCGCCGGATTCGACCACCTTGAAGCCTTTCTCCGATAGGCTCAGTCCGCGATCCAGGGCCATGCCGCGCAGCGCGACGTTGTGCTCCTTGCTGCCGGTGAAGTGGACGAGGTGGGTGCCCCACGCCGCCGGGGGGCAGACCATCAGGTCGACCTGCAGCCCGGCGCCCAGCACGATGCTCGACTTGTCGGTGCCGGCTGACAGGATCCGATCGACCTCCGTCAAACCGTCCAGCACCGCGATCAGCTCCTGCGGGTTGTCGGTCGCCGCCAGGAGGTCGAGGTCGCCGATGGTCGCCTTCCGACGGCGAAGCGATCCCGCCGGCTCGATCCGCACCACGCCCGGGACGTCGCGCAGACGCGCGATCAACCCGCCGATCATCTCGTCCGCCTCGTGCAGGAGGACGCGGGTGATCTTCTGCTCCAGCCGCACTATGCCGGCCAGGATGTTCTGCTCGGTCCTCTCCGAGAGGCCCTTGATGGCGCGCAGCTGCCCGTCAGCCGCGGCGGCCCGCAGCGCATCGACCGAGTCGATGCCACGCTCCTCGTGCAGCAGCTTGACCGTCCGCGGCCCGACCCCGGGAATCTGGAGGATCTCCAGCAGGCCGTCCGGCACCTGCGCCCGGAGCTTGTCGTGATAGGCCAGGCTGCCGGTCTCGGAGAGCTCAGCGAGCTTCTGGGAGAGCGCCGGGCCGGCGCCCGGCAGCTTGGGTGGCGTGCCCCGGCGGTAGAGCGAAGCGACATCCTCTGGATAGCGTTCGATGGCGTCGGCCACGCGACGGTAGGCGACGGCCTTGTAGACCACCTCGCCCATGATCTCGAGCATGTCGCCGATCTCGCGGAAGACACGCGCCAGCTCGAAGTTGGTCAGCAGGGCATCGTCGGAGCGCGTCACCGCGCGCGGTCGGGGCATCGTGGCCATTCTAGGAGCACGAAACGGCCCGACCCCGTGACGGGATCGGGCCGCGGTCTGTGGTGTGGCCTGGACCGGCTAGCGCTTGGGAGCGCGCAGCGCTCGGCGGATGCGGGTGGCGAGCGTCTGCCCGCGGCGTCGACGAATCACGTTCGTCGCCCGCTGGCGTCGACTCGCCTCACCAAGCAGCTCTTCCTGCCGCAGCGTGGCCAGCAGGCCGAGATACGTAGCGCCTCGGCTCATCTGATGTCCTTCCTGAACGTCGCATTCTCCGCGACGTAACTGATTTCATGCCATCTCATGGTTACATCAGAAGTGTACCGGGTACGAAGTAACTTGTCAAACGGGGTATACTGGTTACAGATGACCAAACATGGACCAAGGCGCCAGGAGCCGATGGTGGAGCCCGTCGAAACCGAGGAGCTTTTCGTTGCCTTCGCGAACACGCTGAGCTACACGCGCGGGGCGGCGCACGATGACATCCCCGATGCCGATGCGCTGCTCGGCTGGCTGCGAGCCCACGACCTGGTGAGCAGCCGCGGCCGCGCCACCGAGGCCGCTCGCCTGCGGCGTGACCCGGACGAGGCCGAGCGCAGGCTCGAGCGATTCCGGCATCTCCGCGGCCTGCTCCACGACACCGCCTGGTCTATCTCGCGCGATGGACTGGCGCGGCCGGAGCAGCTCACCGAGCTGAATCACGTCCTGCGCCATGGGTTGCACTACCACCAGCTGCGAATCGGGCCCGACGGCAACCGCTACGAGGTCTCGCAGGTCGGCGACCGACTGGACCAGGCCCGCGCGGCCATTGCATCCTCGTTCGCGCACTTCGTGGCCGACGACGCCCCCGATCGGCTCCGCGTCTGCGCCAACGACGGCTGTCGCGACGTCTTCGTCGACCGCTCCCCGGGCGGGAAGCGGCGCTGGTGCGACATGCGGACCTGCGGCAACCAGGCCAAGGTGGCGCGGCATCGCGCGCGTGCCCGAGAGCTGGCGGCAGGGGTTCCCTCCCCGGTCATCGCGGACTAGAATCTCCGCGGCCCACCGGCGCCCGCCGGGAGGGCACGCACAAAACCCGCAGCGAGGCGAACGCGAGCCAACGTGGACGCAGGCTCAAGTCAACGCGCGCGCCCGTGGCTGCGGCGCGAGGTAACGGCCTAGCACCGTACTCGCTCCCGACCACCGGCGCGTCCTACCGCGACCCGGACAACCCGAGGTGGTCGAGATGCTGTTTCCGAACCGATTCTTCGGTGGCCACAGGCCGCCATTGCGGCTGCCCGCCGCCCTGAGCGGCCGCGCGTGGGAGGTGGTCGCATGACCTCTGCGCAGACCACCGAGCTGCTCACCGAGGTGCAGGCCCTCATCCGCGAGCGCGAGCGCGAGGGCGTGGTTGGCCTCGCGGAGCGCATTGGTCCTGCCGAGTGGGCCGACCTGGTCCCCGAGCTGGAGCCGAGCGAGGTCGCCGTCCTCCTGCAGTGGCTCCCCGACGAAGAGATCCCGCTCCTGATGGAGGAGCTGCCCCCGTCCGAGGCGGCACGCATCCTCCGCACCCTGGCCGCACCCGAGGCGGCGCGGCTGCTGGAGGAGATGGACCCCGACGACGCCGCCGACGTCGTCGAGCAGCTCCCCGAGCATGACGCTGACGCGATCCTGATCCGGATGCGGCCGAGCGAGGCAGCGGAGATCCGGGAGCTGTCCCTGTACCCGCCTGATTCGGCCGGCGGCATCATGACGCCCGCCTTCGTGGCAGTGGCCCGCGACGCCACCGCCCAGGAGGCGATCGCCGCGATCCGCAATCTGGTCGACCAGGCGGAGACGGTAAACTACGTCTACGTCGTGGACGAGGAGCGGCACCTGCTCGGCGTCCTGTCCCTGTACCGCCTGCTGCTCAGCCGCGCCGCGGCGCCGGTGGTGGAGCTCATGGCCCCGACCACGGTCCGCGTCCGCGCCTCTGCCGACCAGGAGGTGGCGGCGCGGCTGCTCACGGACCGCAACCTGCTGGCCATCCCGGTGGTCGATGACGACGACCGGCTGATCGGGATCATCACCGAGGACGACGTGGCGGACGTGCTGCAGGCGGAGGCCACCGAGGACATCGAGCGCCTCGGCGGCTCGCAGCCGCTGAACATCCCCTATCGGCTCTCGAACGTGCCCCTGCTGGTCCGGAAGCGCGTGGGCTGGCTGCTGGTGCTGTTCATTGCCGAGGCCTATACCGGTACCGTGCTGCGCGGCTTCGAGGGCGAGCTGGCCGCGGTGGTGTCGTTGGGCTTCTTCATCCCGCTTCTCATCGGCACCGGCGGCAATATCGGCAGCCAGACGGCCACCCTGATCGTGCGCGCCATGGCCATCGGCGAAGTGACCCTGCGCGACCTGGGTTGGATCGTGTTCAAGGAGCTGCGGGTCGGACTGATCATGGGTGCCGTGATGGGCCTGGTCGGCTTCGCACTGGCGGCGCTGCTGAACGTCGGCCCACAGGTCGGCCTGGTGGTGGCGCTGACGGTAATTGCCATCTCCGCCTGGTCGGCCACGGTCGCGGCCACGCTGCCTCTGGTGCTGCGGCGGGCCGGGGTGGATCCGGCGGTGGTATCGGCCCCATTGATCAGCACCTTGGTGGACGGCACCGGGCTGATCATCTACTTCGAGGTCGCGCGCATCGTCCTTGGCCTGTAGCCTGTTATCCCGCGATCCGATGAGCCGTCCGGGCAAGCAGCTCGAAGCGATTGCGCAGCTCGTCCGAGGCGTGCTCGG
>DATEOS010000090.1:0-2937 GCA_035273815.1 Candidatus Limnocylindria bacterium | reverse complement strand
CTTCACCCCTGACCTGGTGGCCGACATCGTCAATGCCCGCGAGGGCGACGCCTGCCCAAACTGCGGCGAGCCGGTGCACCTGGCCAAGGGCATCGAGGTCGGCAACATCTTCAAGCTGGGCACCGACTTCACCGAGAAGCTGGGGGCCACCTTCCTGGCCGAGGATGGCAGCCGCCATCACGTGATCATGGGCAGCTACGGGATTGGCCTGGGACGCGCCCTGGCCTGCATCGTGGAGGCGCACCACGACGAGAAAGGCATCGTCTGGCCGAAGGCGGTCGCTCCCTACGCGGTCCATCTGGTGGCCCTTGGTGCCGGTAAGGACCCGGCGGTGGCTGAGGCGGCCGACGGGCTTTACCAGCGCCTGACCGGTGCCGGCGTTGACGTCCTGTACGACGACCGCGACGAGTCGGCGGGAGTGAAGCTGACCGATGCCGAGCTGCTGGGCATGCCGACCATCGTCACCATCTCGCCGCGCTCTCTGGCCGCGGGCGGGGCCGAGGTCACGCACCGTGCGACCGGCGAGCGGAGGGTCCAGCCGATCGCCGAGATCGAGGACTCGCTCGGATCCCAGCCCTGAGGACGGAGGCCGTTGAACCATGCCGCGCGACCCGAACATCCCCGACGCGTTCGACGTCTTCACACTGGTCCTCCTGCGAAGACCGCCGGATGCGCCGGAGATGCCCGATGCGGAGCTTGACGCCCTCCAGGCCCGGCACCTCGCCTACCGCTCCGAGCTCCGCCGGCAGGGGGTGCTGGTGGTCAACGGACCGCTGAGTGAGCAGTCCGACGAGGCGATGCGGGGCCTTTCGATCTTCGCCTGCGACCTCCAGGAGGCCGCGCGGCTGAGCGACCGGGATCCATCGGTCCAGGCCGGACGGCTGGCCTATGACCTGATGGAGTGGTGGGTGGCCGCAGGCACGCTGGCGTTTCCGGAGGCGCCTGGTCCCGTCGGAGACCAGCGAGCGATGCCGGACGACTGAGCCCATCCAGCCGGCCACGCGCGGCTAGCGCAGCTGCGGGAAGACCTCGGTGCCCAACCGCTCGAGCTTGGTGGTGTCGGCCACGCCGCGCACGCTGAAGATGACGTGCTGGCAGCCTGCCTCAGCCAGGGCGCCGAAGCGGTCCACGACCTCGTCGGGCGATTCATTGTCGAGGTCGACCCCCTGCAGGTTGGAGCGCTCGATCTCCTCGTAGGGACGACCCAGCCGCTCGCAATGCTCGCGCAGGACCGCGTACTTGTGCGCGATCCGCTCCGGGCCGCCGAAGACGTTGCAGGCGTCGGCGTACTGTGCCACCAGGCGCAGTGTCTTCTGCTCCCCGCCGCCGCCGATCATGATCGGCACCCGCGGCCGGCTGATGGCCTGCGGTGAGTTCAGCAGGCGGGTGGCGGTGACTCGCCTGCCCTCGAAGCGCTCGCCGCTGCCCGCCCCGCCGCTCCACATGCCGTACGCCATCTGAAGCGTGTCCTCCAGCCACTCGAAGCGCTCGCGCAGCGGCGGCATGGGGAAGCCCAGCGCGACCGACTCCTCCTCATTCCACGCCGCACCGATGCCGAACCAGGCGCGTCCGCCGGTGAGCACGTCCAGCGTGGTATGCGCCTTGATCCAGAGGCCCGGGGCCCGGTAGTGAATGCCGCCGACCATCAGGCCGATGCGCGCCTTCTCGGAGTGAGCAGCCATGAAGCCCAGCGCCGTCATGCCGTCGAGCATCGGCGCCTCCGGTGGACCCCCGCCGCGGATCTGGAAGAAGTGGTCCATTACCCAGATCGAGTCGAAGCCCGCGTCGTCGGCCGCGCGTGTCACGCGTGCGAGGGTGGGACCGATCTCCCCTGCCCCGCCGGGCCAGGTGAAGTTGTTGATCTGCAGCCCGAACTTCATGGTGCGGAACGAACGACCCGAACGTAAATGAGCCTCCGGACCTTACACCCGGCCACTGCGGCCTGCGGCGGAAGTTCCCGGGGTTTGGGGCCCAATGGCACGTGCGCGGGGCTGCGGAATACCGCATCGTCGGGGCACGAAATCGCGCATGCGGAGGCCATGAACGTGGCAGGACCAACGACAGCCATCACCCGGGAGCTCGTGGTGAGCATCGCCCAGGAGCTCGGCGTGGCGGACGAAGTCGACCTCGACCAATTGAGGGCCGGGATGGCGGTGGAGCTCGAGCACGGTCGGCGGGATCCGCTGACGAACGTGACCAACGATGATCCGATGCTGACGGCGAAGATCGCCCTGGCGCACCTTCGCGAGTTCCCGGATTACTACGTCCGCCTGAGGACGATGGAGGCGGAGGCTGAAGAGGCCCACATCCCGGCCAGGCCGTTCTGACTGCACGTTCCGGCCATTCCGATCCACCTGACCCCCGAGCTCAGGACCTTCGGCCCTTCCAGCCCACCGATCAAAGGTCGACCGTTGGGGGAATCAACGAGCCGCCCGCCAGGCCGCAGAGATGCCCCCGCCGACGGGCGGCGGAAGGGAGCAGACCGATGGCCAGAGTGCTGGTTGTTCATCATGATCCGGACCAGGCCGACATCGAGGTCGATCGGCTGCGACACGAGGGCCACGAGGTCCAGCAGTGCGCCGGCCCCGTCGCCGGCGGTCCATGCCCGGTGCTGCGGGGAGAGACGTGCTGGCAGGTCGAGTGGGCAGACGTGCTGCTCTATGACGCGTGGATCTCAGGTGACGGCGAGCAGGCGCTGATCGATGACCTGCGCGCGCTCCATCCGGACAAGCCGGTCATGCTGCTGTCCGGAGGACTCTCGCCGAGCCATCACCTCGCGACGCGGCCGAAGCATCAGCCGACGCAATCCTGGTAGGCCGCGATCCGAGCTGGCTCGCGCCGGGCGGGCTGTCGTCATCGCCTGCCCGTCGCGGGTCACGCGCGCTCTGCTACCGGGGAATGCGTTGCGTCACGTCACCGTCTGCCGTCATCCCGGCG
>DATEOS010000089.1:0-3293 GCA_035273815.1 Candidatus Limnocylindria bacterium | reverse complement strand
AGGTCTTCCGAGGTGAAGGTGGCGCTGTCGCCGTTCGAGGCGCCTTGGTGGGCCAATGCGAGGAGTTTCTCGACGTCGGCCTTGATCGGCTCGGGAGCGGGTTGCATCGAGGTCAGGATCGGCTCCTGGGCGGACCAGAAGAACCGATCAAGGCCGCGGTGGTCAAGAGACGGCCGCCGCGGCCCGCACCGACGAGCCCTCACCCGGCCATTGTCAGTTGGCGAACGGGAACCGCAGCTCGACCCCGGTTCCCGAAGGGTCCTGCGGCCCGAATTCGATGATCTTCTTGGGTGGGTCGATGCCCAGCTTGGTAAGGATGTCGCTGCGGAACGCGGGATGGCCTCGCGCCTCCGCAAGCGTGACGGTGCGGTCAGTCGTGTCAGCGCGGCCCGCCGGCGGCGGTGCCCACGTCGGGCGCGCCCTTGTCGCCTGTTGGCTCCCGCGTCCGGCAGCCGCGACTCCCGGTTCACCTCCTCGTGGAGGGGACCGGGCGCCCGTCGGTGTACGTCGGGGACACGGTCTCGGGCTGCCGGCCCAGCAGCTTCGCCTTGGCGTGCTGGAACTCCTCGTCAGAAATAGTGCCGCGGTCCCGGAGGTCGGCGAGCTTGCTGAGCTCGTCGGCGGTACTCGTCGTGCTCGTTCCGGCGGTCTCTCGGACGTACTGGCCGAACGCCTCCTGGCTGTGCTGTGCCCGGGCCAGGGCGCGCTCGTTCATCGCGCGACCGCGCGCGATCAGGTAGACGAGGGCGCCGAGCCACGGCAAGAAGATCAGGAACACCGTCCAGAGCGCCTTGCCCCACCCGGACAACTCATGGTCGCCGAAGAGGTCACCGAAGATCCTGAACAGCAACATGATCCAGGCGAACAAGATCATGAACCAGAAGATCGAGCCCACCACGCTCCAGAAATCCATGGTCCCACTCCTTGTCATCCGCGCTGTGCACACCGCACGGACGCGAGGCACGCTGATGGGGGCAACCATCCCGCGGCCACCACCGACCGGCATCACCCGCGTCGGGCGAGGTTGCCGCTGCGAGCGGTGTCGCCGCCTCGGGAGTGGTCGTGCGGGGCCCGACACCAATCACCGTCCGTTCGCCCGCCACGGGTGGTGTCGCCCGTCGTGGCCCGCCCAACCGTCGCCGCATGACCACGCCTGTTCCGGGACCCGGCGTCGCCGGGGCGGTGCCGACGCCGCTCGCGAACGGCGTGGGCCCCCGACGCGGCGCTCTGCCGCGCGCCTTGGTCATCCTCATCGGCGCGGCCGCGACGGTGGTGGTGGTCGCCGGCATCCAGGCCACCGCGTGGCTGATCGGGCCCGCGTTCCTGGCGCTCATCGTGGTGATCGCCGTGGCGCCGGTGCACGGCTGGTTGCGGCGCCATGGGTGGCCGGGGTGGGCGACGACACTGGTGCTGATCCTGCTGGTCTACGGGATCCTGCTCTCGCTCGCCCTGGGGATCATCTTCTCGCTGGCCCGCCTCGGGACCGAGCTGCCCCAGTACGCGTCGAAGGCCGACGGCCTGGTGAACTCGGCGACGGCCAAACTGGCCGAGCTGGGTGTGGGATCCGAGCAGCTCCAGCAGGCCGCGAGCTCGCTGAACCTGGGCAAGTTGGCGGGTGTGATCGGTGCGCTGTTGAGCAGCGTGGCGGGGCTGGCGTCCAACTTCGTGTTCCTGCTGGCGCTGCTGCTGTTCCTCAGCGTGGAGACCGGCGGCGCTGGGGACCGGGTCGCCTCGATCGCCGCGGAGCGTCCGAGGATCGCCGAGGCGCTCGGTCACTTCGCCTGGGGCACCCGGCAGTACCTGTTGGTGACGACGGTGTTCGGGCTCATCGTCGCGGTGCTGGACTCGATCGCCCTGGCACTCCTGGGCATTCCGCTGGCCGTCACCTGGGGGCTGTTGTCGTTCATCACGAACTATATCCCCAACATCGGGTTCATCATCGGGGTCGTGCCGCCGGCGCTGCTCGGGCTCCTGACCGGCGGGCCGACGCTGATGGTGACCGTCGTCGTGGTGTATTGCGTGCTGAACTTCATCGTGCAGTCGATCATCCAGCCCCGCTTCATCGGCGACGCGGTCGGGTTGTCGGTCACGGTGACCTTCGTGGTGTTGTTCTTCTGGGCGTGGTTGCTCGGCCCGCTGGGCGCGATCCTGGCCATCCCGCTCACCCTGCTGGCCAAGGCCCTGCTCGTGGATATCGATCCGAAGGCCCGGTGGGCCGACGCCCTGTTGCGGGCATCGGCGAAGGAGCCGGAACCGGTGGCGGAGGGGGAGCCGACCACACCGAAAAAGAAGAAGGCGCACCGGGCACGGCGGAACCACGAACAGCCGACCGTCACATGACGATCCACCGATCACCCCACCGTGGTTGAGGCGGCGGACGTGGACGGGCCAGGGGTGCCGGACCGTCACGACCATTCCCGCGAACCTGGTGGTCGACCAGTCCCCGTATGGACTTGGTGAGCGTTGGCCACAGGCCCCGCGCAATCAGGGCTGACCTCGGCTCACTCATTGGGATGAGCGGCGGCGGATGAGAAGGTCAGAGCAGGCGCAGTTCCTTCGCGCGCCGGATGGCGTCGCGTCGACCGTCGGCGCCGAGCTTGCGGTAGATCATCCGCTGGTGGGTCTTCACCGTGTTGACCGACAGGTACAGCTCCGCGGCGATCTCGGTGTTGGACAGCGTGCTCGCGAGGTAGCGCAGAACGTGCTGCTCGCGGTCGGTCAGCGGCGCAACCAGAACGGCCGGCGGTTGGCTGCTGCCCTGTGTCGACATCCGCCGTAGCAGGTCCACGGCGAAGGCGGCGACCCTCGTCCCGGCTTCGATCCTGGCGCCGAGCAGATCGCGCAGCTCGGCCGCCTCGACCAGGAAGGGCCGCCGCATCCCGAGCGGAGCCGCTGCGAGCAGTGCGTCCTCTAGCTGCGATAGCGCGGCAGCGCGGTCCTGCGTCGCAGCGATCAGGCTGCGCAGGATGGCACCCCCCGACACGCCCGCGCACCGTCGCGCCGTCGTCCCGGAACTGGGCGAGCACCTCGGCGGCGGCCGCGAGGTCCCCGGTGGACAGGTGCAGGCGGGCCGCGGCCCGGGCTGAGCTGGCTGTGGCTGGGCCGCGCAACCCCGCCAGCACGTCGCTGGCCCGTGCTATGTCACCGATCCGGCGCCGCAGATCGGCCTCCACCTGCAGCAGCCGGTCGGTGAGGGCCGGGGGCATGCTCCCGCCGAGTCTCGCGGTCGTCAGCTGCAGGCCGGACAGCGCACCCACCGGGTCGCCGCCGTCCGCCCGGCGCAGCGCGGTGAG
>DATEOS010000088.1:0-5982 GCA_035273815.1 Candidatus Limnocylindria bacterium | reverse complement strand
CTCCCCGATACCTCACTTCCCGTTCAGCCGAGCGGCGTTCTCGCGACGATCGGCGTCTTGCTGATCATCGCCGCTCACATGGGCACCAGGCGAGCGCGGTCGCTGCCCACCGCGTAAGCCACCCGGACGCTGCTCCGGTTTTGGTGCCCTTCCGCCTCCCCCGGCCCTCCTCCGCCGGGGGAGGCCTATTTCTGCCCGAATCAGGCGCTGGTCTGTGTGTCGAGCCCCAGCGTGAGCGACTGCTCGTCGGCGATCTCGACGAAGCGGCAGAGCGCGTTGGCCAGGCGCATCTGGAACGGCGTATGGACCCGAACGCGCAGCAGGTCCGGCGAGCACACCAGGACAGCCATACAGCGGCCGCGCGAGGTGGCCACGTTGAGGCGGTTGAGGGAGTAGAGGAACTCAAGGGTGCGCGGCAGCTCATCTTGCGATGACGTCGCCATCGAGTAGATGACCAATGCGGCCTGCTGCCCCTGGATCTTGTCGACGGTGCCAATCTTCAGCGTTCCGTCCGCCGCGTCCGCGTCGTCCTGAAGCCGTTCGGTGAGGAGATCGACCTGGGCGTTGTACGGCGCCACGATCAGGATCTGGTCCGGCGTGAGCGGCAGACTGCTGCCTGACGAATCGGTCCAGCGGCCACCCAGGAGATCGCGATAGAGCGCCTGGACGACCTGTGCTTCCTCCTCCGACGAGTTTCGGTTGCCAGCGTGGACCACCGGCAGCCAGCGCACGCCCGTGCCCGTGAGCCGGCCCGGGGCGAGCAGGTCCTGGCGGGCCGTCTCCGGTGCCGTGCCCAGCTGGCGAGCGTAGAAGACCTCGCTGGTGAACGCGTTGACATCCGGGTGCAGGCGGTACGTCTTCGGCAGGAAGATGCCACGTCGCGGATCGATGACCGGCTCGCCGGCGAGCACCTGCTCCAGCGACGAGAGATCCACCCCCTCCGGATGCGCGCCCTTCTTGACCTGAGAGAGCTGCTGCGGATCGCCCAGGAGGACCACGTTGCGCGCGGCGCCTGAGACGGCAATCACGTTGGCCATCGACATCTGCCCGGCCTCGTCGACGAAGAGGGTGTCGACGCTCCCGAAGAATTCTGGGCGCGCCCACATCCAGCTGGTGCCGGCCGCGACGTGCACGCCGTGCTCGCGGATCGAGTCGGCCACCGCCTCGTTGCTGGTGGCCGATAAATAGGGCCACGAATCGTCCGGCTTCTCGTTCGATTCGAGCTTGCGGATGGCCGCGACATGCACGTGCTGCCGGGCGGCGTGTTCGAGGACCTCGTTGAGAAGGTTAGTCAGGGCGCGATGGGTGAAGGCGACAATGCCGACCTTCTTTCCGGCGGCCACCAGGGAAAGGATCATCTCTGCCCCGATGTAGGTCTTGCCCGCTCCCGGCGGACCCTGCACCGGCAGCACCGACTCGTCCAGGTGGAGGACGACCTCGCGGGCGGCCTCCTGGATGGAGTCGGCTGGTGGCAGGACGGGCGCATCAGTGGCCTGGCCGGCGCGAGGATGCTCACCCATCAGGAAGTCGCGGGCCGCCCGCCATGGGCCGTCCCCGGCGATATCGTGATCGGCGACCCAGGCACCCAGTGTCTCGAGCGCACCCCGCTGCGGGTCCGTGTTCCGCGGGCCCTGCGGGATCAGCGATGTCGGGTGCGGCCGCTCGTCCTTGGCATCCCAGCTGAGGTCAAGTGTGCCCTTCAGGGCATCCAGCCGCACGATGCTGCCCGCCGAGCGGCCGGTCTTCGGATTGACCGGCGAATCGCCTTCCTTCAGTCGGTACGATTGCTCCGGGTCGAACCGATAGCGGTGGACGACCGACTTCTTGGGGCGATCGACCTCGTGCATCCAGACGATCTGGCCGATCGCCTCATCGTCCCAGGTGGCGAGCTCCTCGTCCGAACGGGAGCAGCGGTCGAAGAAGGCCCACCAGTCCACCTTCTCCTCCCGCCGGTGCCACTCGAGCAGGTTCGCCAGCAGCCAGCGCGCCTGCAACGCAGGGTCGCCCGTCCGTCGCTCCGGATCGCTGGGAATGCCCTCGAGCAGCTGCCGCGCCAGGTTGGCCACGCGTTCATCACGCTGACTCGACGGCCGCTCCTTCTCCTCCGGCGGCGTGCGCCGATCGAGATCGGTCATGCCAAGCTGCCGCGCCAGCGCCTTGCGCTGCTCTTCCAGCCAGTCCCGCAGCTCGGCATTGGAGCGACAGTCGTCCTGGTTGTAGAGGCGGATCTCCTCGAGGATGCCGGTATCCGGTGCGCCGGCGCTCACCGAGCGGATGTAGCGCTCGTAGGCCACGATCGATGAGCCGGCATCCTTCAGCGGCGCCTCGCGGTCGAGCGCGTACAGAGGCTCCAGGCGCTTGATCGAGTAGCTGTCGAGTCCGATGCGCATGGACTGGCGCACGACCTTGTAGAGGTCCACGAACAGCTCGGCAGTCAGCATCTTGTCGACCTCTGCCTCACGCGTGGCATGGCGGGTGGAGAGCATCCCCATCCGGCCGCGCTCGTAGGCCGCGTAGTGATACACGTGCATGTCCGGAGATGCCTGCCAGCGAGCCATGACGAAGTCGACGAAGGCCTCGAAGGCGAGCTTTTCCTCCGCCCGGTCATGACCCCAGAAGGCGCGGAACGGCTCCGTGGAACTGGCTGGATCCCACACGCCGAACAGGTACTCCAGGCCATCCTGCTCCGCGAACGGATCACCCTCGATGTCAAAGAACAGGTCGCCGGGATTCGGCTCCGGCAGAGCGCAGAGCCCGCGGTTCGGCTCGACCGGCAGGAACTCGAACGCAGGCACCGGCCGATTCCGCGATTCGTGCTGCAGGCGTGCCTGCTGGTGGATCCCGGCCAGCGTGGCGTCGGCCATGTCTGTCACCTCCGGCAACGGGGGCGCCAGCGTGGCGAGCGCGGTCATGGTGCCGATGCCACCGGCTCGCAACCGCCGAGCCTGGTCCGTGCGCAGCGATGCGACCTGGCTGAGGTGGTCCGCATCCTTGCGCCACCCGTCGCAGGCTTCCTGCCAGCGGCAGACGTCGCAGTGGCGTACCGGTTCCGGCGTCTGTGGCAGGGGAAAGACGGGATCACCCGCCGCCACGGCCTCCAGGAAGCGTCCCTTTACGCTTCGGTAGTAGGCGAGATAGTCGTCCAGGCGGTGGCTGTCCGCCTGATAGCCGCTGCCGCCCAGCACGACGTGCATCTGGGTGGGCATCACGCCCTGGATCGCGGCGACCAGGTCCGAGTACACGCACATCTGGAGCAGCGCACCGCCCTTCACCCGACGCGCCAGCTTGGTGTCCGCCACCTCGTAGTGGTGCGCCCCCAGGTCGGAGGCGCCAGCCGTCCGCAGCAGGAAGTCGGCGTACCCGCGCCAGATGCCGTCGAACAGGGTGGCCTGGTAAATGACATCGGCGCCCTGGTGCATCAGGTCGCGAGTCAGCTGGGCGTCCGCCTCCAGCTGGGCTCGGTCGTTGCGGTCGCCGTCGCCCCGCGGGTGTCGCCCCTCGACGACCGTGCGACCCTTGGACACGAGGTACGCCAGGAAGCGACGCTCATGTTCCTCGCCGCGCTCGCGGAGCACGTCCAGCTCCTCGTCGACCCGATCCGGCGGGCGAAGGGCACCGGTCAGCGCCACGCGGTCGAGCGTGGTCAGGTGCTCACACTCGAGGAACCCGACCAAGTCGGTGGCGCTGTAGACAGTGGTGCCGTCCAGGTCCTGCACGGCGTCAGGTCATCCCCCGCATGACCAGAAGCCTACGGGACCGATGTGACAGCTAGTCGGTCGCGATTGCGCACGACGCCTCAGGCGGGCGACGGAGCAGGTCGGCCTGGCACCCGAACGAAGCTCAGCGCCCAGGAGCACGCGGAGTCGACGTTCACCAGCAGCTCCGTGTCGATCAGTTCGGGGTGGTCCTCGAAGTAGGTGCTGAACAAGTCACCAGGCGCCGGAGCTCCGCCGACCTGCGCCCGGACGGCCGGCACCGGCTCACCGCCGGCCGGCGTCAGGTCGACCCAAAAGTTGCAGCCGTCAGGGGTGAGCGCGGCGGCAATCCAGCGGATGGCGACGTTGTTGTCGGACAGGCGAACGGGTCCGAAATCGCCGCTGCGATCGCCCGCGGAGCCGGCCAGGTAGGGGTTGCGCGCCGGCTCGAAGGCGGCCGGCGTCAGGAAAGGATCCGGTTGGAACCCGGCCGCCGCCCAGCCCTCGTCAAAGCGGGGCGGCACGGAGCGATCGGGATCGCGCACCAGGTACCAACCCTGGCCGTCAACGAACACCGGCCCCAGGCCGATCAGCACGCCAACATCGGGCCCCAGCACCGCAGTGACCAGGTGATCGAGGCCTGGTCGTGTCCGCAGCCTCAGGCCGCCGACCGCGGTGGCCGCGGAGCCGCCCACCGCGAAGGCCGGTACGTCGGCCAGGCCCGGGGTCGGCTGTGCCGTCGGTTGCGGCGTGGGAGACGGCGGGGCCTCAGTCGGCGTCGGAGACGGGCTGCGGGTCGGGACCGGCTGCGGGGTGGGCACCGGCTCCAGCAGCAGGCAGCCGGCCAGCAACGGGACCGTGAGCAGTAGCGCGACGGCTCGGAGTATCGGGGTCACCCCCCTTGGACGGTCCAGCGGGCCGAAGTATCGCATCCGGTCGGGAGACATCGGTGCGACGTCGAGCGTACGCTGTACCCATGACGACCAAGATCGAAAAGAGCGAGGCCGAGTGGCGCGCCGAGCTCTCACCCGAGCAATACCACATCCTGCGCGAGAAGGGCACCGAGCGCGCCTTCACCGGCGCTTACTGGGACGAGCACACGCCCGGGGTGTACCGATGCGCCGCCTGCGGCAACGAGCTCTTCCGGTCGGACACCAAGTTCGAGTCGGGCACCGGCTGGCCGTCCTTCTACCAGCCGGCCGATCCCTCCGCGGTCGACACGGAGACCGATAGGTCCTTCTTCATGACCCGCACCGAAGCGAATTGCGCGCGCTGCGGCAGCCACCTGGGCCACATCTTCAATGACGGCCCGAATCCAACGGGGCTGCGCTACTGCATCAACTCGGCGTCGCTGAAGCTGGATCCGAGCGGGGAGCCTCAGGCGCCTCCGGAGCCGATGGAGCAGGTCTAGCCAAAGCGTCCACATTCATATCAGGCGCGCGCCGTGGCGGTGAACTGGCCTTCGGAGCGTCCGCGTTCATATCAGGCGTGAATTCGGACTGCCCCACGCTGGTTTTCGCGCATTCATGTCGGCGTGGTGTGAATCCGGACGGTCACGGCCTCACGCGCGATGACGCCCGAGGTGTCGCGAACGCCGCGTAGGCTGATGACGTGACGCGGCGAATCCTGGCGATCGATGGTGGCGGCGTGCGCGGCGTGATCCCGGCCGTGGCGCTGGCGGAGCTCGAACGGAGCGTGGGCGGTCACGTGCGTGACCACTTCGACTTCGTGGCCGGCACGTCGACCGGGGCGCTGATCGCGGCCGCGGTGGCCGCTGGCGTGCCGGGTGAGCGGATCGTGGCGATGTACGTGGATCGCGCCCCGGAGCTGTTTCGCAAGGTGCCGGTCATCTCGACCATCAAGCGCGTTCTCTTGGGCCGCATGTACGACACGCAGCGTCTGCATCGGTTCATCCAGGAGGAGCTGGCGAGCGAAGGGGCGGGGGATTGGACGCTCAACGATGTGCCGCTCGACATCCTGATCACGGCCAAGGGGCTGCTCGACAGCCACCAGTGGTACTTCGTCAAGGACCGGCCGAATCAAAAGGGACTCACCGGCGAGCTGAGTTTGGCCGACTGTCTCACCGCTTCAGCGTGCGCCCCGACGTTCTTCAGGCCATGGCTGGTGGATGGCATGCGCGAGCGCGGGCCGATGGTGGACGGCGGCACGGGCGTGGCGGGTAATCCGGTGTACCAGGCCTGCGTCGAGGCTTTCCACTACACGGAGGGCTACGAGCCTGCCAACACGGTGGTGGTGTCGATGGGGACGGGGCACTTCCTGAAACGGC
>DATEOS010000087.1:0-2885 GCA_035273815.1 Candidatus Limnocylindria bacterium | reverse complement strand
GTCGGCGATGGTGGAGACCCGCTGGGCGACGATGATCACCGTCCGGTCGGTGGTCAGCGGGCGCAGGGCCGCGCGCAGCCGGGCATCGGTGGCCAGGTCCAGCGCGGAGAACGAGTCGTCGAACAGGTAGATCTCCGGCCGGTGCACCAGCACCCGGGCGATCGCCAGCCGTTGCCGCTGACCGCCGGAGACGTTGGTGCCGCCCTGGGCGATGGACGCGTCGAGGCCGCCCTCCATGTGTTCCACGAAGTCCATCGCCTGGGCGATGGTCAGCGCGTGCCACAGCTGCTCGTCGGTGGCGTCCGGGTTGCCGTACCGCAGGTTGGACGCGACCGTGCCGGTGAACAGGTACGGCTTCTGCGGCACCAGGCCGACCGTGCGGGACAGCAGCGCCGGATCCAGGTCCCGGACGTCCACCCCGTCCACCAGGACCTGCCCGCCGGTGGCGTCGAACAGCCGCGGTACCAGGTTCAGCAAGGTGGTCTTGCCCGAGCCGGTGCTGCCGATCACCGCGGTGATCTCGCCGGGCCGGGCGCTCAGGTCCACGCCGCACAGCACCGGCGCCTCGGCACCCGGGTAGTGGAACTCCACGCCCCGCAGCTGGAGGAACCCGTGCCGGGACAGGGTGGTCACCGGCTGGGTCGCCACGGTCACCGACGACTCGGTGGTCAGCACCTCCTCGATCCGCTCCGCGCACACCTCGGCGCGGGGGATCATCACGAACATGAAGGTGGCCATCATGATCGACATGAGGATCTGCATGAGGTAGCTGAGGAACGCGGTGAGCGCGCCGATCTGCATGCCGCCGCTGTCGATCCGGTGCGCGCCGAACCACAGCACGGCCACGCTGGACAGGTTCACCACCAGCAGCACGACCGGGAACATCAGCGCCATCAGCTTGCCGACCCGCAGCGACACGTCGGTCAGGTCGCGGTTGGCCGTGCCGTACCGGGCCTGCTCCACGTCGTCGCGGACGAACGCCCGGATCACCCGGATGCCGGTGATCTGCTCCCGCATCACCCGGTTGACCCGGTCGATGCGCACCTGCATGGTGCGGAACAGCGGGCGCATCCGGACGATGATCAGGCCGACCAGCAGGACCAGGATCGGCACGATGACCAGGATCAGACCGGACAGCGGTACGTCCTGGTGCAGCGCCAGCACCACGCCGCCGAAGCACATGATCGGCGCGGACACCATCAAGGTGAAGGTGAGCAGCACCAGCATCTGCACCTGCTGGACGTCGTTGGGGGTCCGGGTGATCAGCGAGGGCGCGCCGAACTGGCCCACCTCCCGGGCGGAGAAGTTCTGCACCCGGTCGAAGATGCCGGCGCGCACGTCCCGCCCGACCGCCATCGCCGTGCGGGCGCCGAAGTAGACGGCCACGATCTGCGCGGCGATCTGCGCCAGCGTGATGCCGAGCATCTCGCCGCCGACCATCATCACGTAGCGGGTGTCACCGGGGACCACGCCGTTGTCGATGATGTCGGCGAACATGGTCGGCAGGTAGAGCGTCGCCAGGGTCTGCAGGAACTGGAAGATCACCACCAGGACGATGTCCCTGCGGTACGGGCGCAGGTACACCCGCAACAGCCGAATCAGCATTAGCTTTCCCCCATGTCCATGTGCACGGTGACCAGGCCGCTGTCCTGCCGCTCGACCAGCAGCCCGTCGAGCAGCAGGGAGACCATCTGCCCGCTGTCGAAGGTGGCCGGGTCGGCGTACGGCCCGAAGGTGTTGGCGCCGGTGAACATCAGCAGCAGCCGCGCGGTGGCCTCCGGCGACCGGCGCAGACTTGCGGCGTCCGGCTCGATCAGTGCGGTGATCGCCGCCTGCATCCGCTCCCGGGACCGGGCCATCCGGGCGGTGGCCTCCTCGTGGCTGCCGGTGTGCAGTACGAGCGTCCGGACCGCGGCGAGCAGCCGGAAGCTGTCGGCGAACCGCCGGTGGATCAGGTCGGCCGCCTCGGTCAGCCGGGCCCGCAGGTCCTTGGCCGGGTCGATGGCGGCCACCGCGTCGATCGTCGGCTGCGGATCGAGCGCCTGGACCAGCGCGGCAACCAGCAGCGAGTTCTTGTCCTTGAAGACGCCGAAGATGGTGCCCTCGGCGACCCCCGCGGCGGCGGCTATCTGTCTGGTGCTGACATCGAGCCCGTGCTCGTGCAGCAGCGGGACCGTCGCGTCGATCAGCGCGGCACGGCGGTCCTCGGCAGCCATGGCCGGCACCCGCCGGCGGCGTACTTCGGTCACGGAGGGGACTGTAGTGAGTGAGCACTCACTCGGCCACTGATATTTGTCACGGGTGGGTGATACTCCCGCCGCGAGATGCGCAGCCACACCAGGAAGCCCCAGATCACGAACCCGCCGTAGAACGCGTACAGGATCGCCGACGGGTAGTAGCCGAAGTGCAGCAGCTCGGGCACGCCGACCAGGTCGACGGCGATCCAGCAGAGCCAGAACTCGACCCAGCCGCGGGCCATCGCGTAGGTCGCCAGCATGGAGCCGACGAAGATCCAGGAGTCGGCCAGGTAGTACCACCACGGCACCGGGAAGCCGGCGCCGATCGCGCGGAAGGCGAAGAAGCAGGCGACGACCGCCAGCAGCGCCACCGGCACGAAGACCGCCCGCTGCCGGGCGGTCGCCCAGTGCGGCACCACCGCCGGGCCACCGCGGGACCGGCGGTTCCGCCGCCAGCGCCACCAGCCGTACACACTGGTGATCACGAAGAAGACCTGGCGGGACGCCTGACCGTACAGCGGCGTGCCCTGGTCGTTGCCGACCGCCTGGCCCATGAAGACGGTGAACAGCAGGATGTTGCCGCAGATGCCGACCGGCCAGGCCCAGACGTTGCGGCGTAACCCGAACAGGGCCGACCCCAGCCCGAAC
>DATEOS010000086.1:0-17090 GCA_035273815.1 Candidatus Limnocylindria bacterium | reverse complement strand
CGCTCGTACAGCCGGTCGGGATCGGCCATCAGGTCGGCGTCGAAGAGGCGGATACGGACCAGCTGCTGGCAGATGGTGGAGGCGCCGGACACCTGCTCCCCGTACGTCAGGTTCTGCAGGGCCGCGCGGACGATGCCGCGGAAGTCGATGCAGGGGTTGGTCCAGAAGGTCTGATCCTCGGCGGCCACCTGGGCGTCGATCAGGAGCTGCGGGATCTCGTCGTACGGCACGAGCTCCCGTCGCTCGGCGGCGAAGGTGGCCAGCTCCACGCCGTCGGCCGAGACGACGCGCGATCCCTCGTCGAGGGTGAAGTTCTCCAGGTCCTCGACCGGCGGCAGGCCATTGGTGTACGCGGCGTAGACGCCCATGAGGCCGATGAACAGCACGCCGGCCAGGGCGACGAAGACGCCCATGATGACCATCGGCAGCACTGCCGGACCGCGCCGTCGGACGCCCGCATGGGCAGCGGCAGGCGGTCGGGTGGGGCGGGGGGAGGCGCCACTCGGCGCCGGGCGGCGGGACATCGGTTGCGGACGATAGCACGGGACGCGCCTTCCCTATACTCAGGCGCCCATGGCGAGCGACATCCTGGAGGACCTGCGCTGGCGCGGGTTGCTGGCCCTGACCACCGACGAGGAGGCGCTCGACCGCGCCCTTTCATCGGGGCCGGTGACCTTCTACTGCGGATTCGACCCCACCGCGCCCTCGCTGCATTTCGGCAACCTGGTCCAGCTGGTCACCATGCGCCGGCTGCAGGAGGCAGGGCACCATCCCATCGCGGTGGTTGGCGGCGCCACCGGCTTGGTCGGCGACCCGAGCGGCAAGTCGGCGGAGCGCGCCCTGAATGAGCGCGAGGTGGTCGAGGCCTGGGTGGAGCGCATCACGTCGCAGGTCACCGGCCTGCTGCGGTTCGAGGGCGACAACCCGGCCCGCATCGTGAACAACCTGGACTGGACGCGCGACCTGGACACCCTCACCTTCCTGCGCGACATCGGCAAGCACTTCAGCGTGGCGCGGATGATGGCCAAGGAAGCAGTCAGCGCGCGCATGGCGGAGGAGGGGATCAGCTTCACCGAGTTCAGCTACCAGATCCTGCAGGCACTGGACTACCTGGAGCTGTACCGCCGCTACGGGACCACGCTGCAGACCGGTGGGTCGGATCAGTGGGGGAACCTGACGGCCGGGGTGGACCTGATCAGGCGGGTGGAGGGCGCATCGGTCCACGCGCTGGCCACGCCGCTCATCACGCGGTCGGATGGCACCAAGTACGGCAAGACCGAGACCGATGCCCTGTTCCTGGATCCCGCGCTCACCTCGCCGTACGCCTTCTACCAGTTCTTCCTGAATGCGGCCGATGCGGACGCGGGTCAGCTGCTCCGCGTCTTCAGCCTGCGCAGCCGCTCGGAGATCGAGGAGATGGAACGGTCCATCGCCGAGCGCCCGGAGGAGCGCCGCGCTCAGCAGGCGCTGGCCGAGGAGCTGACCTCGATGCTGCATGGCGCGGATCAGGCACGCGGCGTGATGGCGGCCTCGCAGGCGATCTTCGGCCAGGGCGACCTGCGCGCGCTGGACGAGACAGCGCTGGCCGCGGTGGCCGCCGCGGTGCCGCGTGCCGAGGTGGACGGCGAGCTGCCTTCGCTCACGGACCTCCTGGTGGCATCTGGGCTGGCACGCAGCCGCTCGGACGCGAGGCGCACCATCACCGAGGGCGGCGCCTACCTGAACAACGAGCGCGTCGCCGATGCGGAGCAGCGGCCC
Organism: Candidatus Limnocylindria bacterium; assembly: GCA_035273815.1. Lineage (GTDB taxonomy): Bacteria > Chloroflexota > Limnocylindria > QHBO01 > QHBO01 > DASSCW01. The sequence goes on along the minus strand of DATEOS010000086.1, from coordinate 15,332 downwards.
ACCGTCGGCGACCTGCTGCACGGCCGCTGGTTGGTGCTGCGCCGCGGGAAGCGCAACGTGGCGATGGTCGAGCGCCGGAGCTGACCTCGATCGCTGCATGAACAACACCGGCCGCGGTGTTGTAGCCGGTGTGATGGTGCTGCCCGACGAGGCAAGTTTCGAAATCAGCGTGGCGCCGCTGTATTCGGCGCTCGTGCGACGGCTGACCATGGTGCTGCGCGACCCGCATGCCGCCCAGGATGTGGCGCAGGAGGCTTACCTGCGCGCCTATCGGGCCTGGGACACCTTCGACGGCCGTGACGTCGCCGCCTGGTTGCACACCATCGCCCTGCGCCTGGCCTTCAACGAGCTGCGCCGGCGGCGGCGGCTCGGCGCGTTCCTGGCGCGCCGGTCGACCCAGGAGTGGACGCCGAGCGTGGAGATCGACCTGTGGAACGCCCTGGAGCGGGTCGAGCCGCGCCAGCGCGCCGCACTGCTGCTGAGCGTGATCGACGGTTACACCCAGGCGGAGATCGCCCACATGCTGAACGCGCCGCCCGGCACGGTGGCGAGCTGGCTGACCCGGACCAAGGCACGGCTGCGCCGTGAGCTGCAGGCCGCGGAGGAGATCTGATGAGCATCGACGACGACCGGCTGCACGAGCGGCTGACGCGTCTGGAGCGCGCCATGCCGGACGCGCTGCCACTGGACTTTGGTGGCGAGATCGCCCTGGAGCGGCCGCGGCGCCAGGTCGCCAGCGGATGGTGGCCCGCCAGCGTCCTGCTGGTGGGTGCAGTGGTGGCGGGAATGCTGGTCGGCGGCGCGGGGTTGCTGCTGCTCGGGCCGCGGCCGCCGGGCGCGCCAGTGCTGCCATCGGGCCTGTACCGATCGGCCACGCCGGTCGACGACCCCGTCTGCGTCTCGCTGGAGCTGCCGGTCAGGCCGCTGGCCGAGGACGCGGCGCAGCGACGGGTCTGGTGGTGGCCGCGCGGGCCGGAGGGTTGCCAGCAGCGCGCCGACTTCATCTACGTGCAGTGGGTGCAGCCGACCGCGGCCCGCATCACGGCCGGCGATGGCTCCACCTCCCAGGGCGTACGCCTGCAGCTGGTCGCCGAGCTGCGCGACGGGTCACGCCACGACCTGGACATCGTCATCGACCCGCTGGCGGAAGCGACCGACGACGGCAGCGTCCCGACCTGGACCGCCGACGGCAGCCAGCCCGGCACGCTGCTGCTGCCAATCAATGACTACGACGAGCTGGAGGTGGTTGAGCCATGAGGCGCGCGGGATCTGTTGCGGCGGTGCTCGTGGCCGCCGCCATGGTTGCCGGCTGCACGGGAGATACGGCGCCCAGCGCCAACAGCTCGGCTCCGGCCCCGACGGTGGATCCGAACGCCACGCCCACGCCGCGCCCCAGCCCACCCGACGTGGCCGTCCAGCCTCCCGGCGATCGCCTGCTGGCGACCATCACGGCGGGGGACAAGCCCTGCGCCATCGCAGCCGACGACCAGGATCGGGCGTGGGTGACGAATTACGGAGAGGCGAGCCTGGTGTCGATCGATGGGCAGAGCAGCAGGCTGAGCAAGCCCATCGCCACGCGGCTGAATCCATGCGCCATCGTCTGGAGCGCCGGCGCGCTGTGGATGGCGCAGCTCGGATCGGGCAACGTGGCGCGCCTCGACCCGGACACCGGCGAGGCGATCTTCACGCTGCCGGTCGGCGGCCAGGTGTGGGATATGCAGGTCGGCGATGACGGATCTGTGTGGATCGCGGTTCGCAACAGCCGCAAGGTCCTGCGCGTGGATCCGGCCACCAACATCGTGGCGGCCGAGATCCAGCTGGACGGAACGCTCAGCGGCCTGGCAGTCACGCCGGGCGCAGTGTGGGTGGCAGTGGACAGCGAGAACGAGGCAGTCCGGATCGACACGGCCACGAACGAAGTCGCGGCCACCATTCCGCTCGCGGGATCACCGACCTGGTGGGGGACCGACGGCGAGCACCTGTGGCTCTCCTTCACGAACGACGGGACCGTCGCAGCGGTGGATCCGGCGACCGACACTGTCGGCGACGCGGTCTACGTGGGCGGGCACCCGCTGGACCTGGCGGTGGCGGCCGGCAAGGTCTGGGTACCGGACATCGACAGCGGGACGCTATGGGAACTGGACGCAGTGACGGGCGCCGTACAAGCGGGGTATCAGCTGCCGAACGGCATCTTCGTCGCCGAGGAGCGCCTTGGCGATCTGTGGGTGCTCAACTTCGGGGGCGAGGAGGTCTACCGGCTGTCGCTCGACTGAGCCGCGGCGGGAGCCGCGGCTCTGCTATCGGTCAGTGGCGGTCGCCGGACGCGACCTTGGACTCGTGCTCGGCGATCACCTTTTCAGCCACGTTGTGCGGAACTTCCGCGTAGTGGTCCAGCTTCCAGCTGAAGCGTCCGCGGCCCTGCGTGATCGAGCGCAGCTCGGTGGCGTAGTGGAACATCTCGGCCTGCGGCACCTGGGCGCGCAGCTGCTGCATGCCGTTGTCGGAATCCATGCCCAGCACGTGCCCACGCTTCGAGGTGATCTGCCCCATCACGTCGCCCATGTACTCGTCGGGGACGATCACCTCGACCTCCAGGACGGGCTCCAACAGGATCGGATCGGCCTCGGGGAAGGCGCGCTTGAGTGCTTGCGAGGCGGCGACCTTGAACGCCATCTCGCTGGAGTCGACGGTGTGGTAGCTGCCGTCGACGAGGGTCGCCTTCATGTCGACCACTGGATAGCCGGCAAGCACGCCTTCGCCCATCGCTTCGCGCAGGCCCTTCTCCACGGCGGGGATGTACTGCTTGGGCACCACCCCGCCCACGATTCGGTTCCCGAACTCGAAACCTGAGCCTGATTCCATCGGCTCGAACTCGATGACCACGTGGCCGAATTGGCCGTGGCCGCCGGTCTGGCGCTTGAAGCGATTGTCGATCCTGGTGGGCTTGCGGATGGTTTCGCGGTACGGCACGTGCGGCGTGCCGGTCTTGACCGATGCGCCGAACTTGCGCTTCAGGCGCTCGACGATGACGTCCACGTGCGAGTCGCCCATGGCGGTCAGGATCGTCTCGCCGGTGCCCTCCTCCCGCTGCACGCGCATGGCGGGCTCTTCTTCCAGCATGCGCTGCAACGCCTGGCCCAGCTTGTCCAGGTCGGCCTTCGACTCGGGTTCGATGCTGACCTGCAGCGTCGGCTCCGGGAAGGATGGTTTGGCGAGCTCCAGCGCGTGTGCCCGGTCGGCCACCAGCGTGTCGCCGATCTGGGTGCTGGTCAGCTTCGCGACCGCGGCGATGTCCCCGGGCCCGGCCTGCGCCATGTTCGACTGGTCCTTGCCCATCAGGCCAAGGATGTTGCCGATGCGCTCCTCTTCCTTGCGCGTGGCGTTCCAGAGGTGGTCCTGCGCCTTGAGGCTGCCCGATACGACCCGGAAGAAGGTCAGGCGACCGACGAACGGGTCGGCGGTGGTCTTGAACACCTGCGCCACGAAGGGACCCGACGGATCGGGCTCGATCTCATCGCCATCCGCGGTGGTCCGGCCGCCAACTTCCGCCGCCGATGGCACGTGCTTGGCGATCATGGTCGTCAGCTCGCGCACACCGATGTTCTTCAGCGCGCTGCCGACGAAGACGGGGACCACGCTGCCCTCGCGCGTGCCCTTGTGGAGCGCGGCCTCGATCTCGGCGTCGCTGATCTCCTCGCCCTCGAGGTATTTGTTCATGAGCTCGTCGGACGCCTCGGCCGCTGCCTCGACCAGGGCCTCGCGACGCTGCTCCTCGCCGGCACGCAGCTCGTCCGGGATGGGCGCCTCCTTCGGCGTCCCGCCCTCGTAGACGTTGGCGTGCTGCTCGATGACGTCGACGTAACCCGTGAACCGGTCCGCGCTGCCGATCGGCAGGTAGACCGGTGCGATCTTCGGGCCGAAGCGCGCCTTGAGCTGGTCGAGCACCGCATCGAAGTTCGCGTTCTCACGGTCCATCTTGTTGATGAACACGAAGCGGGGGAGCTTGCGCTCGTCGGCCAGCCGCCAGACGGCCTCCGTGCCTACCTCCACCCCCGCGCTCGCGTCGATGACCACCACGGCCGCGTCCACCGCCGCCAGGGCCTCGATGACGTCCGATTGGAAGTCGGCGTAGCCGGGCGTGTCAACGAGGGTGATGCGCGAGCCGTCGGCCTCGAGGGTGCCGATCGCCAGGTTGATGCTTTGCTTGCGTTTCTGTTCGTCAGGGTCGTGATCCAGGGTGGCCGTCCCGGCATCCACGCTGCCCAGGCGCTGGATCGCTCCGGCGTCGAACAGCATCGCCTCGGCGAGGCTCGTCTTGCCCGCGCCACCATGCGAGATGAGGGCGACATTGCGGATTCGATCGGGAGTGGTCGGCTTCAATCGAGGCTCCCTTGCGCATCTGGAGGTGGCGGAGGGGACGAGTTGATGGCTCCGCTCTGCGCGGCCTTGTCGGAAGGCCGCGGGGCGACATTATATGAGGCCCCCGGAGCACATTCACTGGGGCGCGTCCCGGCCTCTCGTCAGTATCATCCTCTGGATGATGACCGATGCCCCCATGACCGCTACCATCCGCACCATAGGATTGACCATGCGCGCGGCGACAGCCTCGGCAGGTGGTCGCTCGTAGAAGGGACGCCACATCAGCGTGGCGCATCGCAGTCCGGGCCATCGCGCCCGATTAGAGGAGGATCCAGCATGGCTCTCGGACCCATCGAGCTGCTGGTCGTGAAGTTTCCCGGGAACCAGTTCACGGGCGAGATCGCCCCGGCATTGAAGGAGCTGATCGACAACGGGACGATCCGCATCATCGACCTCATCTTCGGCATCAAGGACGACGAAGGCACCCTCGCGATCCTGGAGCTCGACGCTCTGGGCGACGAGTCGCTGCACGTTTTCAAGCCCGCGCCGTCCGAGCTGAGCGGCACGCTCACCGAGGAGGACGCGCGGCACCTTTCCGGTGGCCTTGAGAACAACTCGTCGGCCGCCATCATGCTCTTCGAGAACACGTGGGCCGCGCGCTTCGCCGAGGCGATGCGCAACGCCAATGGAGAGCTGATCATGAACGAGCGCATTCCGCGCGCCGTGATCGAGGATCTGATCGCAGAAGCCAGCTCGCCTGAACCGATGGAGGTCGGCGAGGAAGCGCAGACACCGGCCTAGTTCGGACACCAACGAAGGAGAACTCGACATGATGATGCGACGTCGCAGAGGTGGATTGGTGCGCGGGGTTGCCCGCACGGCAGTCGTGGTTGGAACCGCCAGCGCCGTGGCCGGCGGTGTACAGCATCACCAGCAGCAAAAGTACGCCGCCCAGGATGCGGAGCAGCAGGCCGCCGCGCAGGCCGAGCAGCAGCAGGTTGACGAACAGAATCAGGTCGCGCAGATGCAGCAGCAGCTCAATGCCATGCAGGCACAGCAGGCCTCCGCTGCGACCGCCAGCGCCGCTGCGCCCGCGGGCACCCCGGACCTGACCGCCCAGCTGATGCAGCTCGGCACGCTCAAGGAGCAGGGCATCCTTTCCGACGAGGAGTTCCAGGCCGCGAAGGCAAAGCTGCTCGCCGGCTGATCCTGGCGCCAGGCGGTTCGCCTGTGGCTGATTCACTGAAGCCCGACGCGCTGCCCATCTCCGGTGTGCGGATCCGGGTCGCCATGGTCAGACTGTGAGCGGCTCGGCATAGCGGCTCATCGGCAACTCGGCTAATGGAGGCCGCCGACCTCGCGATTCTGGGCGCCGTCGGGTTGGCCTACGCCATCGTCTCGAGGCGCTTGGGCCGCACGATCGTGACGTCCGCCATGGTCTTCCTGACCGCCGGCATCGTCCTGGGAGATGCCGTCCTGGGCTGGTTCACGGTCGGGCCCAGCGGAGCCACGCTGCGGCTGATCGCGGAGTCCACGCTGGCGCTGGTGCTGTTCACCGATGCGTCGCGAATCGACCTGCGCACCCTGCGCCGAGAGCTCGCGGTCCCGGTGCGCCTGCTTGGCATCGGGCTCCCGTTGACGATCGCCGCCGGGGTGGCTGCCGCGCTGCTGACTCCGCCCGGCCTGACCGTCCGCTCGAAGCGTTCCAGCGCGCGGGTCACCTCGTCGAGGGCGGAAACGACCACGGGACGCCGGCTGGTGAGCGGTAGACTTCGCCCTCCCACGGCGGTAGGGTGGCCGCACGGAGGCATGGCAGTAATGGACATGGCTTGTGAAGTCGGAGGCGCGGGGTGACCGAGTCTTCCGATCCGCCGGGCGCAGATCAGGAGCCCGCGCCCGAGACGCCGAAGCGCGCGGCTCGCCCGAGGCGTCGCCGAACCACCGCGAAGGCCGTTTCCGGTGCTGCCAGCCCCGTCGAGCCCGAGCCGCCGAAGTCCGACGCACCACAGCCCGAGCCGCCTCCACCGGTGCAGCCGCCACCGACCACCGAAGCTCCCGCCATGGTGGTGGCGACGCCGCCGACCGCGCCCCCTCGAGGACGAACACGATCCATTGCGTCGTGGATCTTGACGGTGCTCGCCGGGATCGCGGTCGCGGCCTCCGTGGTGGGGTACTGGGCCCACGAGACGCTGCTCGACACCGACAAGTTCATGGCGGCGGTCACGCCCGCGGTTCGGAGCGACGCGGTCAAGCAGGTCGTCGCCGATCGGCTGTCCGATCAGGTCCTCGACGCATTGGATCTCGACACGCGCGTGGCGGACGCGCTCGACGCCGCCGGTGATCGCATGAGCGAAGCGATCGCAAGCGCGCTCGACCTTTCGCCGACCCAGGCCGCCCGCCTGCAGCGGCTCAACGGTGGGCTACAGCTGCTCGCGGGGTCTATCGCCGGCGGTCTCGAAACCCGCATCCGTGAGGCGATCACCACGTTCGTCACGACTCGCGAAGGCAACGATTTGCTCGTCGACCTCGTCACCAAGCTCCACGAGCGCACGGTGCTGCTGCTGCGTGATGAGCTGGACCAGCTGCCGAACATCGATGCCGAGAGCGGCGAGGTGAAGCTCAACCTGGTGCCGATGGTGGCCGAGTCGATCCGTCGCGTGGTGAACGCCGGCATCGTGGCCATCGGCGGCGAGCGGCAGATCCCACCATTCGACTCCTCCGAGGACGCCGAGCAGGCGATCGACAGGCTGGCGGGCATCGTCGGCCACGATCTGCCTCCTGACTTCGGCCAGGTGGCGTTGATGACCGAGGATCAGCTGCGCAACGCGCAGGACGCGGTCAAGACGTTCGACCGGTTGGTCTGGATCCTGATCGGGTTGAGCATCCTGCTCGCCATCGGTGCCTTCCTGCTGGCACCGTCCTGGGCCGCCGGCCTGCTGCGGGTCGGCGCGGCCGTGGCAGTGGCGGTGTTCGTCGGCTGGTTCGCCGTGGGCGCCATCGCCGACGCGGTGGCACGGGCCGCGCAGACGCCGGAAGGGCAGACGGCGGTGGCCGATATCGCAGGCGCGGTCATCCACTCGCTCCAGCCGCTGGCGACGGTGCTCATCCTGGTTGGCCTGCTGGTGGCCCTCGCCGCCTTCGTCCTTGATCGCCGTGCCGTGGAGGTCGCCGCATGACAGAGCCCATCGTCGAACCGGGCACGGCGTGGGCGCCGGCACTCGTGCCGCCGCCACTGCATCGGGCGGGCGCGATTGCCTGGCGCGTGTTGGTGGTGGTTGCGCTGCTGGCGATCGTGATCTGGCTGTCGTTCCTGCTGGGAACCGTGACCGCCTCGATCCTGGTAGCCCTCATCGTGGGGGCAACGTTCGCGCCCGTGACGCGCGGCCTGCGCGCGCGAGGCTGGTCGAGGGCCAAGGCATCCGCGGTCGTCACCGTATCGGCGGTGTTCGTCGCGGGCGCCGTCATCGCACTGGTGATCTTCGCCTTCGTGCCCTATGCGGGCCAGATCGCGACATATCTCACGACCGGTGCCGCGGAGCTCAAGACGAAGCTCGAAGAAGCCCAGCTTTCGCCCGATGCCGCAGCTGCCATCCACAACGGCCTCACGGCCGCCCGGGGATGGATCGCCGGCGAGCTCGCCGGCATGGCGGGGAACGTCGCTGGGGCGGTCACCGTCGCCATCCTTTCGCTCTTCCTGACCTACTACGTCCTGGCGGATGGCGATAGCCTGTGGAGCCGCATCGTGAAGTCGACGGACGAGCGGCATCGGGCAGATGTCGAGGCCACCGGCTGGGACGCAATCGACCGCGTCGGTGGTTATCTGCGCGGCACCGGCATTTTGGCTGGCGTCCGCGCAATCATCTGCTTCGTCCTGCTCTTCCTCTTCGGCGTCCCTCTGGCGGCTCCACTGGCCGTTCTGGTCTTTGCCGGCGGCTTCATTCCGTACATCGGGCCGCTGGTGGCGACGCTGGCCGTGCTGCTCACCGCCCTGGCAACGGTTGGCTCGCAAGCCACGATCATCCTGTTCGTGCTGCTGGGCATCGCCACCGTGCTCCAGAACCAGCTCCTGCGCCCTGTCATCTACGGCCACTCCATCCACCTGCATCCGGCAGTGATTCTTATCGCGTTGCCCATTGCGGGCTATTTCGCCGGCATGATCGGCCTCTTTGCGGCCTTGCCGGTGATCGCCTTCGTGGTCGCCATCGGTGGGACTGTGCTGAACCTCCTGGAGCCGCCGGACCGCGACGACAGGCGTGTGGTGTCCGGGTGGCTCGATCGCGTCGCCCAGTGGAGCTGGCGGGCACTGGCGATCATCGGCGTCGTCGGGGTCCTGGTATTTCTGATCGCTCAGGTGCCACTGGTCATCATCCCGATCATCGTTGCGGCGGTGATCGCCGCCAGCATCGCTCCACTGTCCCGCAACCTGCAGCGGCGTGGCTGGAGCGCCAGCCGGGCCGCCGCGACCGTGACGGGCGGAACGTTCCTGCTGCTCCTCCTTGTGATCGTCCTCGCCGTATTCCAGTTTGCAGGCCCGATCGTCGACAGCGTCCGGGCGGGCGTCGACGGCGCGCAGCAGGCGAACTCGACGACTGAGGGTGACCTCCAGGCACTGGTCGGACTCGCCGCAAACATTGGCACGCAGGTCATCGGGGCCGTAGGCGCGGTGGTCGACCTGGTGGGCACCCTCGCGCTCGTGCTGGTCCTGTCACCGATCCTTGCCTTCTACATGCTGCGCGACGCGCCGCGAGGCTGGGCGCTGGTGATCTCACGCGCCACGCCCTGGCGGCGGAAGCTGCTGCATGAGGGAGGGGTCGACGCCACCGAGATCCTGGGTGGCTACATGCTGGGCACCGCAGCCATCTCGGCGGTCGGAGCCATCTCGCAGCTCGCGATCATGCTGCTCCTTGGGCTCCCCTTCGCGGTGCCGATCGCGATCCTGTCGTTCATTGCCTGCTTCATCCCGTACATCGGTGGGTTCGTGACCACCGGCCTGGCCTTCCTCATCGCTGTGGCGTACGGGACACCGCCACAGATCGCGATCATGTTCGTCTACACGATCGTGTTCAACCTCGTGCAGGGCAACATCGTGACGCCGCTGGTCTACAGCCGCACGGTGAGCCTGCACCCGGCGGTGGTGCTGCTGTCGATCCCGGCCGGCGCCGCGTTGGCCGGTATCGCGGGCATGTTCCTGATCGTGCCGGTTTTGGCGGTGATCCAGACCACCTGGCAGTCCGTGGTGCTCCTGCTCGGCGACAAGCCGGCGGCTCCACCCGCTCCACCCGCTCTTGCTGAGAACGCGGACGAGGCGGGCGCCGGCGTGCTGGTGCCGAAGCCGGCGGACTGACGCGGGGAGAGGTCGCATCGGGCCGGTTTGCTAGAATTCGCGCTCGCACGAGCACGGATCAGCCCGCGTCGACACGTGGGCGGGAGAGACGATGTCTGGCCACAGCAAGTGGTCGCAGATCAAGCGACAGAAGGGCGCCAACGACGCCAAGCGTGGGGCGCTGTTCACCAAGCTGACCCGCGAGATCATCACTGCCGCGCGCCAGGGCGGGGGGGACGTGGACGGCAACTATCGGCTGCGCATGGCGGTCGACAAGGCACGGTCCAACTCGATGCCCGCGGAGAACATCAAGCGCGCCGTCGAGCGCGCGACCGGCAGCGGCGCCGATGCCGAGCAGTTCGAGGAGATCACATACGAGGGCTTCGGCCCGTCGAACGTTGCGGTGATCGTCGCGACCATGACCGATAACCGGAACCGCACGGCTGCCGAGATCAGGTCCATCTTCACCAAGTCCGGTGGCTCGCTGACACCGGTGGCCTGGCAGTTCGAGCAGCGCGGCATCATCAGCGTGCCGCTCAACGGACAGGATCCGGACGAGGTCACCTTGGCCGCCATCGACGCAGGCGCCACGGACGTGAGCACGCCGGAGGCCGGCGCGATCCTGGTCAGCACTGCTCCGTCCGAGCTCGAGGCGGTGCGCAACGCCCTGGCCACGGCCGGCTACCACGCCGATTCGGCCGAGGTGTCGATGGAGCCCACCACCCGCGTCGAGATCGGCGACGAGAAGGCCGCGAAGGGCGTGCTCACCTTCGTCGAGCGGCTGGAGGACCTGGACGACGTCCAGAGCGTCTACGCCAACTTCGACATCCCCGACGCGCTGATGGAGGCGCTGGAAGCCTCCGTCGTCTGACCCCGTCGCTACCATACGCGGGTGATCGCGCTGGGCATCGACCCGGGCACCGCCACCTGTGGCTTCGGCGTGGTGTCGTTGGAGGACGGCCACCTGCGGCTGGTGGATGCGGGCGTCATCCGCACGCCCTCCGACGAGACCGATGCGGCGCGCCTGCGGCAGCTGCACGCCGCGCTCGCGTCGCTGTTGGCCGAGCACGCCCCCGATCGGGTCGGCGTGGAGCGCCTCTTCTTCCAGCGCAACGTGCAGACCGCCATGACCGTCGGCCAGGCCCGCGGCGTGGCCCTGCTGGCTGCCGCGCAGGCCGGCCTGGCGGTCGACGAGCCGACGCCGAACGAGGTGAAGCAGGCCGTATGCGGCAACGGGGCAGCCGACAAGGAACAGGTGGCCGGCATGGTGGCGCGCCTGCTGGGCGTGTCGCTGGCTGGCGTGCCGGATGACGCCACCGATGCGCTGGCGGTTGCCATCGGCTGCGCCTACGCCGGCAGCAGCGGCATTCGGCTGGCGGGCTCGCGATGATCGGCACGCTGCGCGGCGCGGTGACGCACATCGGGCCGGACTACGTCGTGGTCGAGATAGGTGGCGTCGGCTATCGGGTGGTGGTGGCGCCCAAGCTCCTTGCGCGCCTGCGACCGGAGCGCGAGGCACATTTCTTCATCCATCACCTGGTGCGAGAGGACCAGCAGGCGCTGTTCGGCTTCTCGTCCTCGGAGGAGCTTGCCTTCTTCGAGCTGCTGATGACGGTGACCGGGGTCGGCCCGCGGCTGGCGATGGCCATCGTGGGAGCCCACCCCGTCACGCGCCTCCAGCTGGCGATCGTGACCGACGACCTGGACCTGCTCACCTCGGTGACCGGTGTAGGGCGGCGGACCGCCCAGCGCATCGTGCTGGAGCTCAAGGAGAAGATCCACGCAGCGAGCATTGCGGTTGGTCCCGGCGCAGCCAGCGAGTCGGACGTGGTGGCCGCGCTCGAGTCGCTGGGCTACACGAACCACGAAGCGCGTCGAGCGGCGGGCGCGGTGGCCGGCACAGAGGACGCCCTGGACGCGCGCATCAAGGCCGCGCTGCAAGAGTTGGCGCGCTCGCGATGACCGACCCGGCTAGCCGCTGGAGCGACCCGGAGGTCGCCCGCCAGATCCTGGAGTCGACCCACGTCTGGGCGGTGGTCGGCTGCTCGCCGGACCCGATGCGCGCCAGCTACGGCGTTTCGCGCACGCTGATGGGCTATGGCTACGAGATGATCCCCATCTACCCGCGCGACACCACGATCCACGGTATCGCCACCCTGCCCGACCTCGCCACCGCCGCAGCCGCGCGCCCGGCCGACAGCCCCATCGAGGTGGTCGACATCTTCCGCGCCTCGCATCGCGCCGGCGCACACGTGGACGAGGCGATCGCGATCGGCGCCAGGGCCGTCTGGCTGCAGCTGGACGTGTGGGACGAGGATGCTGCCGAACGCGCCGACGCCGCCGGCCTGCTGGTGGTCATGGATCGTTGCCCCGCCATCGACCTGCCGTCGCTGCGCAGGGAGTGAAGGCGGCCATCCGGCGCGCCCGACCCGAGGAGGCGCCTGTGCTGCGGGCGCTCGCGCATCGGTCCAAGGCCCATGGGCGGCGAGGAGATCGGCAGCACGCCGTCGGCGGCGGAGCCCGGGCGCATGCTGCCGCGCATGCGCATCAACCTCGATCAGCGTGGGACACGGAACAGGTAGATCCCGAACCCCAGCTGGTCGCGACCGCCGGCCAGGTAGCGATCACGGCCCGCGCGCGCCCGCTCCAGGAAGGCGGCCCGCTGGCGATCGGCGGGATGCTCGACCGCCCAGCGCTCGACATTGGCCAGGTAGCCCCACTCGTACCGATCCCAGTCGCGCTGGGTGGCGGCCGCCGCCCACAACGGAACCAGGCCAAGCCCAATCGCGACCTGCACGTTCGCGCCGTGGCTGCCCATCTCGTTGCGTGTCACGCCGAGCAGGGCCATGTATTCAGCGGTCGGCTCGGTGCGCCAGTAGGCATCGGCCAGCAGCAGCAATCCGCCGGGCAGCGCATGCGCGTAGGTCTGGCGGATGAGCGACTCGAAACTCTCGTGCTCCCAGCCCGGGCCGAGCGCCAGGACCGCGTCGAAGCTCGACTCCGGCGCGTACTGCAGCGCGTCGCCCTCGATCAGCTCCAGGGTGCCCTTGCGCAGCTCCATGGAGGCCGCACGTGCCTGGGCGATGGCGAACGGCGACAGGTCAACGCCGACCCCGTGAACGTCGTAGCGCTCCACGATGCGACGCAGGGCCTCGGCCTTGCCGCAGCCCAGGTCCAATACCCGCATGCCGGGCGTCAGCGCCAGCTCGCTGATCGCTTCGTTCAGGATGGTGCCAGATAGCGGATTCATGATCGCCATCTCGCCGTGGGCGATCGACGAGAAGCGGAAGCGCTGCTCGTCCTCCGAAGTGAGGCGGGTGGCGCTCACCGACGCATGACCAGGCCGATGCGCCCGAAGGGCGGACGGGGATCGGCGTAGGTCCTGATGCGCTCGTCCGCCTCGTTGATGGCCCCCGGGTCCCACAGCCGGTTGGTGGCCTCGAAGCTGACCTCGTCCAGCTGCGGCCAGCGCTCGAGCATGCGCAACCCGATCTCGTGCACCAGGTGCTGGATCGAGAGGCTGACGAACTGGTGGAAGACGGCCGTGGCCAGGTCGGCCACCTGCTGCCCATCCACGTAGCGCGCCGGATCGGCGCCGAGCGCATCGGAGGCATCAGCGTAGCGCCAGCCGATGTCGGTCCAGATGTAGAGGGGTCGATCGCGTCGCTCGGGCAGGGTGGTGTGCTCATCACGCGCGAAGTCGGCGAAGGCACTGCCGGTGATCTTGATCAGCTGCATGTCCCTCCGGCCGCAGGCGTGGCCGGTGATGATCACGCCGCCCCCGCCATCGCGCTCCAGGTCCAGGGACGCGGTGGAGCGATCGTTTCGGTCACGCGCGAAGAGCACCTCCGACTCCGTCCAGCCATCGCCGTCCTCGGCCGGCACCAGGGCGCCGGGGAACGGGAGCTCACGGCCGACCATCGTGAGTCGCTCCATGTGCGGATACTCGACGAGGAACCGGCCGCCGACGTGGTGCAGCCAGCCTTCCAACGTGGCGGCGGGGCAATCCTGGCTGGCCGCATGGATGAAGTTCTTCATCGTGTCGGTGGCCACCACCAGGCGGTTGTCGCCACGGGTGTAGGCGTCCAGGAAGGCCTCGCCCCGGACGACCACCTCGATCTCGGCGGCCATCAGCGTGTTCGGCCGCCCGTTGAACGGCGACTCGGGAATGGGGGAGATGCCGGCCAGCGGCGTCCCGTAGGTGCGATAGACCCTGACGTCCGCCTTGCCGTAATGGATTTCGTACCGCATCAGCCTCTCCCGCTCAGGCCTCGGGGCCCAGGCCGCGCAGCCGCCGCAGCCGATCCCCGGCGATGTAGATCGCGTCGTCGACCGCACGACGCAGCTCCATCTCCCGGTCATTGACCAGCGCATGCTCGAGCAAGGGCACGATCTCGTCGCGTGGGCGGCCGGCCACGAAGATCACGTAGCGAAAACCGAAGCGCTGCTGGTAGAGCTCGTTCAGCATGGCCAGCTCCTCGTCGGCACGTCTCAGCTCCGCGGCGCGCTGGATGGCCGCCTCCTCGGCCAGCTCCGCGTCGCTGAAGAGGCTCTCGTCCTCGTGGACGCCGTTGCGGTCCGCCTCGGGCGCCGATGCCCCCGCGACCGCCGTCGGCGTGTACCCCTGCTCCATTGACGACAGCGCCGAGACCGTGTCGGCCGCCGCGCCGATTGGTGGATGCGCGTCGATCAGCTGGACCTGCGCCTCCTCGGGCAGCGCATGCGCGACTTCGAAGGCCGCCGCCAGCAGGCCCTCGTCGTTCTCGAGCGGGCGGAAGCCGGCCATCGCCTCAAGGAAGGCCGGCGCGCCCTCGACCAGCGGCGCCAGCTCGGAAACGAACGCCTCGACCGGCAGCTTGTCGAGGTCCGCCACGCTGGGGAAGCCGGAGCTCTGCACCGGGCGTTCCAGCGCGTCACCGACCAGCTCCATCTCGATCAGATCGCGGATCGGGAGGCCGTTGACGGGATTGACGGCGGGGATCTCCGGCTTCAATGCCCTGTCGGCTTCCACCGCGCCGTGGTGGACCGCTGCGATATGCAGGCCGCGGCGCAGATAGAAGTGGATCGCCGGCAGGTTGTCATTGGTGGTCACCAGCCAGAGCCGATGGTGTCCACTGGCGGAGGCCACCTGGCGGGCGGTCTCCAGGAGCGCCGTCCCGGCCCCGGTGCCGCTCGGCTCGGCCTGCAGCACCAGAATCTCGAGACCCCGGTCTGGCGTCTCGATCACGCACGCGAGGCCGACCGGGGAGCCATCGCGCTCGGCGACCATCCCCTCCAGCGCCAGCGGGTCGATGAGCTCGCCCAGCCGAGCCACTCGTGGCGAGCCCTGGAAGCCGGCGATCAGCGCCCGCGCCCAGTCGTGATCGGCAGGCCCGAAGTCGCGGACCATGACCTCAACCACGCTGGTAACGGAACTCGTCACCGGAGACATGCGGCTCGGCCGGCGTGTCGAACCAGGCCAGCAGCTCGCCGCTCGACTGCCGCTGATAGACCATCCAGCGCTGCTCGCCGCGTTTCAGGAAGACCGCCTCGCCATCGGTCAGCTTCACGAGGTCGAGCGTCACCGCCGCGTCCTTCTCCTCCCAGCCGACCAGGCCCGGCGCGAAGTGCTTGATCCGGAAGACCAGCCGCGCCGCGTCGGGCTCCATCG